>CAZBTT010000173.1:0-8933 GCA_964494295.1 uncultured Acidobacteriota bacterium | reverse complement strand
TACTGTCCTCGGGCAAGGAGCGCGTCATCGAAATACTCACAGGGACGGATCAGGAATGCGCCAGGCTGCGCTCCTCAACCCCGTTCACCGGAGTTCTCTACGCCAAGGAGCGCGAGGAGGTTTTTGCTCGCGGAGATCACGACCAGCCCGGGGCTCACACCCCGGACTAGCCCTAGCTCTTTCCGATAACCGTCAGGAAGCGCGAGGGTTGCTGATACCTCCTGTCGCCCCAAGGCATCATCCTTGTCCTCGGGAACGTCAGGTAAAGCAGGCGCTTCGACCGTGTGACCGCCACAAAGGCGTTCCGGGACTCCTCGTCCAGCTCCTTTTTCGCTTTCGCCCGGTAATCTGGGAACACGCCCTCGACCATGCCGGCGACAAAGACCACGTCAAACTCGAGCCCTTTGGATGAGTGGACGGTCAGCAGCGCGACCCCGCTTCTTGCTGTTTGCTGGGTGGCTCCGAGAGCCTTGCTGCTCATGAATCCGCCGATGGTTCTGCTTCCCGAGCCGGAACGCAGATACTGATCCCACTCCTGCTCGAAAACCGCCGCATCCTCGTAGATCGCCCTCTTCCCCTCCTCGTCCAGCCCGTCGGCATGTGATTTGATGACGGCGAGCCCCGGTAGCATGTCTAGGCGCTCGGGCTTGGCTGCGACAACCGACAAGGCGCGAGACACGGCATCCGCGCCGGCTGTCCTTGAGGCTGACGCCAGCCCGGCTATCGTCTCGACGGCATCCGTCACTGCAATCGGAGCGGGAAGGGGTGCCTTCCAGCGCCGCGCCAGAGCCGCGAGGTGCAGACGGTCCTTTGGATTGGCAAGAACGCGCAGCCCGAGAAGGAAGTCCTCCATGGCGTCGGACTCGTTCTCGTGGTTGGCCGTCAGTCGCTTGTAGAACGGGATTTCCCGCACCCTTAGTTCAGCCTCCACGGCCATTAGCGCGAAACGGGTGCGCCCGAGCACCGCGCAGTTTTCCCATGAGACGGCCCCCTCGATGTCCTCGTGCCCCCCCTCGCGCAGCTCAACGATCCTGTCCGCGATCAGACGGGCCTCCGCCTCCTCGTCCGGACCTTTCAACACCTCGACCAAGCCTTGAATGGGCAATTGCCCCTCCACCTCATAGTTCGGATCCAGAGCCCTGGCCGCGTCCACCACGGCCCGCGAGGACCGGAAGTTCTCCGTCAGCTCGATTTTCCCTGCCTCAAACTCAGCAAGGAACCGCCACATATACTCGGGGCTGGACGTGTTGAACCCGTAAATCGACTGTTTGGGATCCCCGACCATCATCACGTTCCGGAACGTGTCTCCGCAAAGCGCCGTCAGCACCGAGTATTGGGCCTCGTTCAGGTCCTGCGCCTCGTCGATGCAGACGAAACGGTATAGGCGCCGATAGAAGTCCGCGATCTTCGGATATTCGCTCAGCAGCCGGTAGGCCAGCAAAAGCAGGTCGTCGAAGTCGTAGGCCCCGCATGCCCGAAGCCCCGCGTCGTAGACCTCCAGAGCCCGGAGCCCGAGCTCGTCATCCGACTCGTCGAGCGCCGAGGGGTGCGCCTTGAGCCACGAGATCGACGTCAGCCATTGGTCCAGTCGGCGGGAAACCGCCTTTGCGTCCGGCTCCGAGGCCAGCTCGTCCGAGAGAAGGGGGTCCTGCTTGACCGCCTCGACCAGGATCTCCTTCCTGTCCTTGTGCTGCTCGAACACATGGGGCAAACCCTCCACGCCGACCGGCTTTCCGCGCTCCGCTAGCATTTCGAGGCAGAAGCTGTGAAGCGTCCCGACGAAGGCTCTTTTGCTGACGTCGCCCAGATCGGCCAGGCGGTCCTTCATCTCGTTCGCCGCCTTGTTCGTGAACGTGAGCGCTAGAACGCGGAAGTGCCCCGGCACCTCGGTGAGCAGCCTTCTGACGCGCTCGGTCAATACGCGGGTCTTCCCCGACCCGGGGCCCGCGACAACCAACAGCGCTCCTTCCTCGTGCTCGACCACGCGCTGCTGCATGGACGAGAGCCTTGTCTTCTTCATTTTCCTCCCTCCCCGGCCGGCACGAGGCCGTGATCCGACGAGATTTTCTCGAACAACGTTCGAATGTGGGTCGGAAACCGTCGTCCCTCGTTCTCCACCGCGGCCAGGACAGATGCGAGCGGCTCGGCGAGACGAGTCTTGTTCTCGGACATGGCGTCACATGCTGCCTTCTCACGGCCGTCCGCCGTCTTGTAGTCCCGTGTCGTGTTGTTCTTGCCTGATTTGCCATCCATTCTAGCCATATAGTCGGCGAGAAAGCCGGCTTTGTTCATCGCCTGGTCCAACGCGCTTTCGACTTCCGGGAGATACCCCTCCGCCACCAACTGGGACTCGAAGTTGAGCCCGTTTGGAATGACCACCACGTTGGGACAGTCGGCCGACTTCCCCGCGCCGACCTTTCCCAACGCGCCGTCCAGCGAGGACACCGGTTTCGGCTCGCCGTCGGAGAAGACATACCAGCGAATGTTCAGCCGCTCGGCAAGCCAGATGAACGGGAAGTAGTTCCCCGCCCCGCCGACATGAACGAAGGTGAACCCGAGCTCGTGGATGTTCGTGCCCCAATAGGCCTCAGCGAGGATCGGCAGCGCCTGCTCCTCTGTCTCCCCCTCGAAAAAAACCACGGCCCGGGCGAACAGCAAATCGCCGCGCGTCCCCATCACGCCGTGGCGCAGCTTTCGCGCGTCGTCCCCTTTCAGCTCGGACAGGTCGAGTTTCCTGACTGTGGTCTCCCCGTCGCGCCTGACGAACAGCCGAAGGTCCGAAAGGTCCGCCTGCGCCGCGAAATAGGGGGAGTGCGTGCTGACGACGCGCTGCCCGGGGATGGACTTGACCTGCGAAAAGAAGGACCGTTGGGCCTGCGGGTGGAGATGGGCCTCCGGCTCCTCCAGCGCGAGAATGGAGTGCACGTGGTCGCCCGCCTCCACCGCTCGTTTGTTCTTCCACGACGCGAACGCTCTGAACACCAGCAATGACGCAAGGCTGCGCGTCCCCATGCCGTGTCGGGCCAGAGGGAAGGACTGTGCCCCGGCTGCGGAGAACGACACGTCGACACCCTTGGAGAGATCCCTCAGCTTTCGCGCCACCGGGGAAATATCAATCTCGCCGCCCTCCGCTGCGACAACAGGCTTGATGTCGGCGAGGTTGTCCTTCAGGTGCTTGAGAATCCCGCTCTTGTCTACGAGCTCTTGATTCAGCTCGCTCAGCGTCTTTTCGAACTTGTCCACGTCGGCCGCCGACAGGCCCAGATCCTCGGTCAGCCGGCGCCAGAACGACCCCTGCTTGCGAATATCCTCCTCAAGGTCGCGCTTCGCGTCTATGAAATGCAGCGCCAAAGGCTCGATCTGGGACGCGTTCACCCGTGAGGTCTCGTCGACCGGGGCTGTGAGCCAGTCCGCGAACGGCTTCCACTCCTTCAGGAAGCGCCGCTCGACGACATAGTCGCCCTTGGACGCGCTCCATGAGAGGGTCGTGCGAATCCCCACGAAGTCGTCGAAATCCCCGGCGAGCTCCTGCTTGATCCCGGTCCCCCACAGGTCCGTCCAGAAACTCCCTGCAGGAAAGAAGCCCGTGACCGCCCCGTCCTCATCGACCGGGCGGATGCGCACGTCCACTGTGACCACCCTTTCCTTCGGCGGCAGCGCCTCCGTCCCCTCGAGTCGCACGTCGTCCTGCCCAAGAAGCTTGCGGCCCGCCCCAATGGCCGCATACATTGCGTCGAGGAAGCTGGTCTTCCCAGCGTTGTTGGCTCCGATCAGGATCGTCAGCCCCCCAAGCTCCACCTCGATGTTTTTCAGTGTGCGGAAGTTCGAGACCCTGACGTCCGTGATCGATATGCCGCTGTTCGTTTCAGCCATTCGGTGGCTCTCCCTTGTGTCTTTTGCCCGTCTTTCACGCTTTCTTGCGGATTCACGGATGAAGCTGGCATTTTAGGGGCAGCGATGTGTCCTGTCATGCCGGATGCCACTGATGTCACCCGTCTTCTTGCAGCGAGATATGACGGAAAGTAATATCGCAGGATTGCCTGCGACACTCGGCCCGAGGTCGCGCGACAGCCGCCCCGGCGGCCATGACAAAAAGAGGGAACAATGAACACTGCTTTCGGATTGCTCGTGCTTGTCAGCACGGGGTTCTGCCAGATGTGCGACTCCTCCATAAACTCACCGACGTGGTGCATCCGCAACGGAAGCACCCGCGTCGAGCTGCGCCACTTGGTCGATGATGGAAAACTGACCGCCGCCGAGGCCGCCGCGCTGGTCGCGCAGGCCCAGGCCCTTTTGCAACAACAACCCGCCCGGCCCTGAGACCATGGGCGGGAACGACAAGGGGGATATCGTCCCCTTCGAGGGCTTCTTCGGCGAGCCCCATGACGACTACGAGCCTCTCGTTTACGACCGGTCGCAGGAACTGACGTTTCTCCCGGACAACCCGGCCGATTGGGACCCGGAGCTCACGACGCTTCCGGGACAGAAGAACGAAGACGGCGACAAGTCTCCCAAAAGCGGTCGCAAGTTCGCGGCGAAGAGGAAGAAAAAGGACGAGGGGCTGACCAGCAGGCTCGACATCGCCAGAGCCCTGACGACAACTCCCGCCCCTCGCGAATTCGCCCTGCCTTGTCTGCGGCTCGGCACCGTCGGCGGTCTTGTGTCGCCGGGCGGCGCGGGGAAAAGCATGCTGGCCATGCAACTCGCGCTTGCGGTGGCCACCGGGGTGGACACGCTGGGTGGTCTGTTCCGGCGACCGGGTTGGGAAAATATCAAGACTGGCGGCGTGCTCTACGCCTCCCTCGAAGACGGGCCTGACGATGCCGCAGCGCGGCTGCACTCCATCTGGCAGTCCCTCGGCCGGAAGGCGAACGATGTCGCTCTTAGACGCGCCGCCGAGAATCTGACGGTTGAGACACTGACGGGGATGAAAGTCCCGGATTTGCTTGACGGCGGGGAATGGGAAGACTGGCTGGACAAAGCCTCCGCCGGTCGCCGGCTGGTGATCCTCGACACTCTACGCACCTCGCACTTGGCGGATGAGAACGACGCGGCGGCGATGAGCCGCCTTCTCGCCACCCTTCAAAGCGCTGCCATCCGGAACGGGATGGCGCTCCTTTTCCTGCACCACACCTCGAAGGCGGCGACGCTCTCGGGACAAGGCAACGTCCAGCAAGCGGCCCGCGGCTCGTCCGTGCTGTCAGACAATGCGCGTGGGCAATACTACTTGACCGGGGTTGGAGAGACGGACTGCGTCGAGGACGGGCGCGTGTTGCGCGACCTTGAACTGATGCTCCCGCTAGACGGGAACGACGACGAGGGGCGGCCGAATCGTCTGCGATATGCGCGGTTCGGGGTATCAAAGTCGAACTACGCGGCGCCGTGGCCTCAGGTGTGGCTGCGCAGGGACGAGCGCGGCGTGCTCTCCTGCGCGAACGTCGGCGTTGCTTCGGGGACCTCCGCGCCACGACTACCTGCCCAAGGAAAGCCAAGCGGTGGCCGCCGCGCCTGAAGCCGGCGCGTTCGCGCGCATCCATCCCGTCGTCGCGCTGGCGGACGGGCTTTTTCGGGCTCTGCCGAACGGTGGTCGCTCCGAGGGGGAGCCTTTCGAGCTGGCCAGGCAGGAATACATGGGCCGGGAGTACGTCTTCGAGTCCACATCCGAACTCGGGGCCGACGACCTCAGGGTCATGCAGGGCGTCTTCATGCTCGCCAGCAAGCCATCGTCCGATGTCGAGATCGACGTCCACGCGCCGGTCACCGACACGGGGAAGCGGCTCGCCGCCGTCCTGTCGTTCGTGGCCGAAAAAGGCGAGCCGGCTCTCGCGAAATACGTGACGTTCAGCGCCGCGAGCCTCGGCAACGCGGCAGCCTATGTCGGGAATGGCGGCGGATCGAGACGGATCGTCGGGGCCTCCCTCGAAAGGCTGTCAGGGGTGGTCGTCAGGGTGTTCTCTGGCCCCGCCGAGGTCTCGCGCTCGCTGCTGCTCGCCGTGACGGGGCTCGACCCGCTCGACGACCGGGGACCGAGGGAGAACTCCGCCCTGGCCCTCTGCCCCGACCTGTCGGTTCCTGTTGTCACGGGGTTGCGCGGACACAGGCATTGCAGGATGGAGTTTTCCGAGATCGGTGCATTGGGCAAGAGCGGGTGTGCGAGAATCATCCACCAGCGCCTCTGCTCGTTCGTCGACCCGGGAAAAACGCACAAGGTGCGACTGAGGAATCTCATGGGCTATGCCTTCGGAACCACGGAGGTGGAAAACACCCTGCGCAGGCGCTTGTCAGACACGCGCGAGGCGATGGAGACACTGGCCCTTCTTCCCGGGTGGTCAGTCTCCCACGACGGAGTCGAGGGCGGATCCCGCGTCTACACGATCACCCGCCCCGGAAAAGCCACGAAACCGACCGCCTGAGGTCAGGCTCCCGGTCGGCTTCCTTGGCCGGCCCCGGCGAAGCTCTGCCAAACCATGTCCACGAGCAACGCCCCCAGCGCGGCCTGAACCTCCTCGCTCTTGAGCGCCCGTTCGCTCATGGCCTTGTGGCTGTCGTATGCACCAAGGATGGCCTCTGTGACCGCCTTCTTGAAATCCGGCGAATCGGAGAACTGCTCCATGCTGTTGGCCTTGGCCTGTGTCGCAAGCACGGGGTTCTCCAGAAGCTTGTCCCTGAGATGGTTGATGTAGTTCACCTTGTCCGCATCGGTCAGGTTCTCGCCCTCGAACAGGTCGTTCACCTTGGCGATGATCTCGCCCAGCCTGATGGTCTCGGGGTCGCGCACCGATCCCGTGCCGGCCTCGCCCGCCGGACGCAGTCTCTCGTCACCCTCACCTGATTTCTCACCGAGCCTCAGCGTGCGGCTCCCGCCGTCCCTCAGAGCGAAGTGGGTCATCTCCACGCCGCTGAGGTCGACCGTCCCCCTGGACTTCTCGGCGACCAGAAGCGGGAGGAGGAGACGTATGACGACCGCAGAGCGCTCCTGTTCCGTGTCCCGGTAGTCGATGATCTGCGAGAGGAAATCGTAGAGCCTGAGGAATTTCGAGCAGTCCGATTTGAACAGCAGCAGAACGTCCTGACGCGCCTTTCCCTCACGTTCCTCCGACTCGTCCCCGGACAGGGCGAGCTCGACGGCCTTGCGCCAGCGCGTGTCGAACCTCGACAACGGTGCATCGAAACCTCGCATGAGGTCGGACTGCCTCACGCCCTCCCGGAAAAAGAGGTCCGAGCAGGTCTTCACGTCTTCGTCCGTCAGAATACCGGCCTCCATGATCTTCGACAGAATGTCGTGGACGATGTTGGGGTTCGTGACGCCGGAGAGCTCGGCGTTTTTGTAATAGGGTCTGAACGCCGCGAGGATCAGCTCGGGCTCGTTCACGAAGTCGAGCACAAACACGGAGTCCTTTCCGGGATAGGTCCGGTTCAGACGAGAGAGCGTCTGGACCGCCTGCACCCCGTCGAGGCGCTTGTCCACGTACATCGCGCAGAGCAGCGGCTGGTCGAAGCCGGTCTGGTATTTGTTGGCGACGATCATCACCTTGCAATCGTCGTCGGTGAAGACATCGCGCAGATCCCTTCCCCGGAGTTTCGGATTCATCGCCTCTGAGCGCTCATGGAACGGCGCCGGGCCGCTCTCGGGGTCCGCGACCTCACCCGAGAACGCCACCAGCGCCCTCATCGGGTATCCCGTCGCCTTCAAATACTTGTCCATCGCGAGCTTCCAGCGGACGGCCTCCTTGCGCGATGAGCAGACGACCATGGCCTTGGCCTTGCCGTTCAGCCTCCACGAGACGGCCTCGCGGAAATGCTCCACCACGAGCTGGCACTTCTGGGAGATGTTGTGCGGGTGCAGCCTGACCCAGCGCATCAGGCCGCGCATGGCCTCGGTCTTGTCCACGCTCGTCTCGTCATACTCCTCCTTGCCCGTGGCCAGACGGAAGGCGAGCTTGTACGGCGTGTAGTTTTGAAGCACGTCGAGGATGAAACCCTCCTCTATCGCCTGCCGCATCGTGTAGACATGGAACGGCCCAGGCAGGTTGTCAGGCCCTGCGGGAAGCCCCTGGTCGGCCGGACGGCCGAACAGCTCCATGGTCTTCGCCTTCGGCGTCGCCGTGAACGCGAAGAAGGAAATGCCCTTCGGGGCGGCCCGCTCCGCGAGGTCGGCCTCTATCACCTCGTCCACATCGATGTCGGCCCCGTCCTCGATCTCGGCAAAGCGCTCGGCCGACAGGACGCTCTTCAGCTTCGCGGCGGCCTGTCCCGACTGGGACGAATGGGCCTCGTCAGCGATCACCGCGAACCGTTTTCCCTTGGTGCTGGCTAGATCCCGCAGGGCCGCCATCGCGAACGGGAACGTCTGGATGGTGCAGACGATGATGCGCTTGCCGTCCGCCAGCGCCTGCGCCAGCTTCCCGGATTTCGCCCCCTCATCCGAGGTTATCGCCTCCACCATGCCGTCGTTTCTCTCGAACTGCTTGATGGCCTCGCGCAATTGATCGTCGAGGACGGTCCTGTCCGTCAACACGACTACGGCGTCGAAGACCCTCTTGTCCCCGCCGTCGTGCAATGACGCCAGACGATGGGACAGCCACGAGATGGTGTTCGTTTTCCCGGACCCCGCTGAGTGCTGGACCAGGTAGCGGTGGCCGGCCCCCTCGGAGCGGGCAGACTGAAGGAGGACCCTGACGGCATCCAACTGGTGGAACCTGGGGAAGAGCATCGTTTGCGTCGTCTGCTCCACCCCGCCCTTGTCCCTCTCCCTGCGCTCGACGAGATGCACGAAGTTGCCGACGATGTCGAGGAAGGAATCCCTTGAGAGGATGTCATGCCACAGATAGGACGTCCTGTATCCCCGTGCCTTGTCCTCCGGGTTCCCTGCCCCACCGTCGCACCCCTTGTCGAACGGCAGGAAGCGCGTCTCCTTCCCGGCAAGCTTGGTG
>CAZBTT010000172.1:7044-8953 GCA_964494295.1 uncultured Acidobacteriota bacterium | reverse complement strand
TACAACAAGTCCATCGGCGGACTCGCCGCCATCGAAGCCAACAACCGCAAGAAGGGCGCGCTGCTCTATGGCTGCATCGACAAGCACGCCGGCTTCTTCAAGCCGTTCGTCACGGAGACGGCCGACCGCTCCCTCATGAACGTCGACTTCTTCCTCCCCACCGAGGATCTGACCTCCGCGTTCGTCAGCGAAGCCAAGAAGGCCGGAATGGTGGGCCTCAAGGGCTACCGCGATGTGGGTGGAATCCGCGTGTCCGCCTACAACGCCGTCACCGTTGCCGATGTCGAGACCCTCGTCTCCTTCATGGAGGCATTCGTAAAGAGGAACGGCTAGCCGAAACCCCAGGCCACTCGCTCGTATGGAATTCCTGAACTTCGCGCTCATGTTCGCCGCCGCCTGGATCGTGCTGCGCGCCCCCGAGAAAGAGCGGGTGGCCTTCCGCCTGCTGGTCACCTGCATCGTCATCATGGTCCTGGTCTTCTGCCTGGCGACGCGCACGGCGCTGCTGCCGGGCGTCAACTACTGAGGGCGCCATGAGACGCGATCTGATCTACACGCTGCTGGCGGTGGCGGTGCTGGTGCTCACGATCGTGCCCATCGGCACGGCGGTGTTCGTGCTGGGGTTCATGTACGGCGACTCACCGTGCGTGATGTGCTGGGAACAGCGCATCGGCATGGCGATCATCGCGCTGATCGGGCTGTTCATCCTGCGGTATGGGCCGCGGCCGAAGTACATCGGCTTGTCGGTGCTGGTGGGCGCGTGGGGGGTGTTCATGGGCCTGCGCCACGTCGGCATGCATGCCGCGCGGGACGTGGGGCAGGGCTTCAGCATCCC
The DNA here is from genome assembly GCA_964494295.1 of uncultured Acidobacteriota bacterium. Lineage (GTDB taxonomy): Bacteria > Acidobacteriota > Vicinamibacteria > Fen-336 > JAGNNV01 > JAGNNV01. The sequence continues at coordinate 8,118 of CAZBTT010000172.1, read as the reverse complement.
GATTCTCGGGGTCCATACCTACACCTGGGCGCTGTTCATCTACTGGGTGTGCATCGTGACCATGGGCGTCCTGCTGATGCTGTTGAAGGAGGGGGAGGCGGAGGCCACGCCGCGGCGGTTGCGGGCGCTCGAGTCGGCCGCCGGCGTCGTCTTCCTGGTGGTGATCGCAGGCAATGCGGTCCAGGCCTTCGCGAGCACCGGACCGCCGCCGTACGTCGGGCAGAGCGATCCCATCCGCTTCTCGTTCAATCCCCGGCATTGGGTGTGGTCGCTCGAAGAGTACTCGACCGCGCCGGTGTCGCTGCGCGGGCGATGGGCGAGCGAGCCACCCGACGTGAGCGTGGCCAACGTCGACCCCGCATCCGGGCCGCTTGCGGACTTGCCCGTGCTCGCCGTGAAGAGCCAGACGCGCGTTTCGGCCCCGCTGCGCGGCACGGTGACGGACCTCGCGTACGACGCGGCGGGCGACCGGTTCCTCGTCACCACTCAGCAGGGCATCTACATCCTCGATGCCGCGCTGGGGCGCACGCTGCGGTACACCATCGTCGACACCAGCTTCTCCGTGGATCTGGGGCGGTTCGCGGGCGCGGCTTTCCTGGACCCGACGACCGTGCTGGCGGTGGGCGAGAACAAGAGCTTCGTCGTGCTGAGGGAGAACGACAAGGCGGACGCGGACGGAAACTTCCGGTTCTTCCTCGAGTCCTTCGACCGCTTCGACGAGGTGTCGCGGTCCCGGTTAGGGACGGTGCGCGCCCGGATGATGTACACGATGTCGGCCGCGTTCGACCCCGCCACGAACTCGAACTACACCCTGACGGTGCCGAACACGAAGGTGAAGCGGCTGGTCGGGCGCTGGAAATCGTCAAGCAGCATTTTCAGAATGGTGAAGCTGATTTGAAGGAAGTGGCACGCGAGGCACTCTCGCGGTTGGCCGGTAGCGACAACACGGCGGTGTCGCAGCGCGCTCACAATGTGCTCTATCCGCCGCGGACCAGCATGTTGCCAGCCGGTGTTCCCTTTGGCTTTCCTAATGGTCGGAATTCTCGCGCCATGCCGCCGGCCACGCCGAAGCTG
>CAZBTT010000172.1:0-7034 GCA_964494295.1 uncultured Acidobacteriota bacterium | reverse complement strand
CCGAACACGAAGGTGAAGCGGCTGGTCGTGTCGCGCTTCGACCGGCGCGACATGACGCTGTCGGAGGAGTTCGTTCCCACCCTCGCCCCCGACTCCGGCCTGACCTTCGCCGGTGACAAGCGATCGCTGGACGAGCTCTACATCACGGGCGCGGCCGTGGCCGACGGCAAGCTGTACGCGATCAGCGCGGCGCACGGCGTGCTGCTGACCGTGGATCTCGCCTCGCATACCGTGGTCGCCGCGGCCCGGGTTGCGGGCCTCGAGCGACCGGTGGGCCTGGCGATTCGCGGCGGCGACTTCTACGTGGCGGATGCCGACGGTTCGATCCGCGTCATCGAGCGGGAGAGGTGACGCCACTGGGTCTTTGACCTATCACGGGCACCTGGACGCACCAGATGCGCGGCCGGAGTGTGCCTCCGCAGATCTTGCCGCCGAACGTCCGCATCGGCCTCCATCCACTCCACTTGGCCGTGGCACTGGTCCTGCTACTCCAGTGATGCGTGAAGGGTCTTTCTTCGACCTGGCGCACATTATTCGTGCCCCTCTTGCTGACCTTTGGCTGCGTTCGGCCTACGGTACCTATCGAGACTGCTGCCGGGCAGTGCCTGAGTTGCCATAAGGGGCTAGAGCGGGCCTCCGCGTCCCACGAAGGCTGCGTGTCCTGTCACGGGGGTGATTCGACGTCCACGGTCAAGGACTCGGCGCACCAGGGCCTCTTCGGTCTCTCCAATCCCTCCTACGCGGGCCGCTGGGAAAGAGGGTGCGGCCCCTGCCACAAGCACCAGCTCGAGCGCATGAAGAGCAGCCAGATGTTCACCAACACTGGAATGATCGGCCAGATTCAGGCGACCTGGGAGGGCGAGCGACCGGGCGTCGTGTACTCGTCGCGCCAGGGTCCGGCGTTTGCGCCCGACGGGAAGGCGATCGACCACACCGACGTCGCCCAGCTCGACAACATCTCAGGCGACCTTTATCGGAAGTTCTGCGCGCGATGCCACGTGGCGCGGCAGAACGAGGCGCTTGACGGCGCCGGGCATCCCGCCGGCTGTGCCGCGTGCCATTTCTCCTACGGTGAGGATGCCACCTACCGCGGCGGCGATCCCACGATGAAGGGGAAGAGCCCGAACAGCGCGACGCATACGATGCAGGGGCTGCCGCCCATGCAGGCGTGCGCGCAGTGCCATCACCGCAGCGGGCGTCACGCGCTTTCGTACCAGGGTCTTTACGACGGCAACAACGGCCTCGTCCCCACGAAGAACGGAATGCCCGGCCCGGTGCCCGGAAGCGATGAACGCTCCTTCTCGCACGTAGCACCCGATGTCCATTTCCTCGCGGGGATGGAGTGCATCGACTGTCACACGTCGCGAGAGATCATGGGCGAGGGCTATGCCTCCAAAGATATGCGGGGGCAGCTCGAGGTTCGCTGCGAAGACTGCCATGGGGATAGCCAAAGAGCGCCCCGATTCGTCACCGTCTCCCGCGAGAACGACCCTCCGCTGATCGAGTCGCGCCAATACGGCTTTCCCATCCGCCCCGGTTTCAGGATGGCGCTCACCTCGAAGGACCGCCCCTACTCCAACGTGTTCGAGAAGGACGGTCAGGTCGTGCTCGCGACCAAGAGGGCCGGCAAGCTCCTCAAGAGCCCGGTGATCACGGGCACCGCTGAACACAGCGTGGCCGGGCATGAGCGGATGGAATGCGCGACCTGTCACTCACGCAGCGTGGTGCAGTGTTACGGGTGTCACACCGCTTACGACAAACGCTCCCCCGGCTGGGACTTCGTGGAAGGCCGCGAGACGCCGGGCGAGTTCAGTGAAACGGAAGACTATCGAACGCTCTATCCGTTCCCCCTGGCCCTGAACGAACACGGCCGCGTCTCGCCCGTGACCCCCGGCTGCCAGACGTTCGTGACCGTGATCGAGCCCGACGGCAGCCTTTCGAAGGACGACGCGGTGGCGAACTACAAAGGCAAGCCTCAGCTTCGCTTCGCGCCTTTCTTCGGCCACAACACGGGCTCACGCGCGGTGGGCTGCACGGAGTGTCACGGGAATCCTGCGTTCCTGGGCTTCGGCCAGAACCTGCTGGAGCGCGGGGGTGTGAAGAGCACGCTGCTCTGCGAGAAGAACGACAAGAAGGCGCTCGACGGTTTCCTCGCGATGGACCAGGGACGTGTGGTGTCTCACGCTGCGATCACGCGCACGGGGGCGCGTCCACTCGAACACGACGAAGTACGGCGCGTGTTCGCAGTCAACCTGTGCCTGGTGTGTCACGAGACCGGCAAGGATCCCATCTATCTCAAGAAGCTCGACTATGACGCTCTCAAAGACCCTCTTCATCGCCGCCTTCTGTCTGCTCGCTGACCGCGCGCAGGCGGCGGCGCCCGAGGCGAACTGCCTCGGCTGCCATCCCCGGGCGCGGGCGGCTCTCTCCGGGCCGATGTCGACCCGTGCGGCCGAGCGGGCGTTCGCGCATCGCGCTTTCGGCAAGGCCGAGGGCGAACGGTTCTTCGAGGCCTCCTGCTCGGGCTGTCACGTCTCCTCCTGTGGTGACTGCCACGGAAGCGAGCCCCACCGCGATCCAAAGCCCAAGGATGACGCCTGTCTTGCTTGTCATCGCGGCTACTTCGTGGGTTGGGACTACTACGGCCGTGCCCCGCGCGAGGATCACGCCCGCTACCGGCGAGGCGCCATCGCGAACGGAGAGCCGGTGCTGAAGATGCTGCCGGACGTGCATCGTGAGCGCGGCATGAGCTGCGCCGACTGCCATCCCATGCAGTCGCTGCATGGCGGGAAGGCGGCGGCGAAGACCTGCGTCGATTGCCATCCAAATCCTTCGCGCAGCGTGCCGGAGCACTCCTTCGATGCCCACATGAAGAAGATGGAGTGTGTGGCGTGTCACGCGGCGTGGGCGCCCCAGGAATACGGCACGTTCCTGGTCCGGCCGAAGACGCCAGAACAAGAGGAGGCCTTCGCCGCCCTTCCCTCGGCAGGGCCCTGGAAGAAGAGCGCCTATCTGAGACGGCAGGACGCGCCGCCCCTCGGGCTGAACGCCCGCGGCAAGGTGTCGCCGATCCGCCCGCAGTTCATCCTCTTCGCCACCGACCCGGTTCGCGGTCTCGAGAACAAGCTCCTGGCTGCGGAGTGGAAGGCCTTTACGCCCCACACGGTCAGGCGCGGCACCGTGACGTGCAGCGGATGCCACGACTCGCCGCGGCGGTACCTGCTGGAGGCCAACGCGGACCGTCTTCATCTGCTCGACAAGGACGGCCTCGCCCTTCGCTCGTTCTGGAGTCAGACCGGCCAGACCGTCACAGACGGATCCTTCTTCCCGCTCGATCGTCACACCCTGATGAATCGCAAGACGCCGGAGTACGTGCGTCAGTACCTGAGGCAATGGCAAAACCTGCTCGATCACGAAGGTCCGCCCTCGAAGCGCTGACCCTCTCCTTGCTGGGAGGGTTGGGCCTGTGGCGGTTTCTGACCCCGCGTGGGAGACGCTCGGCCCGCGAGGCGATCGCGGTTCCGGCCGCGGACGTGCCCACAGGTGGCGCTCTCGTCCTGCCGCGGCAACGCTGTGCGGTGGTGAACAACGGGGGCGCGGTTCTGGCCGTGGACTTGAAGTGTCCGCACCTTGGGTGCACGGTGAGCGCGTACCCGGACGGGTTCGTCTGTCCCTGCCACGGCAGCCGCTTCAAGAGCGACGGCGAGCTGCTCAAGGGTCCCGCCGCCCGTGGCCTCGAGCGCCTTGAGGTCGCAGAGCACGACGGCGTCTTGACGCGCACGCCCGAGGCGGGCTGATGATCGAGCCCTTCTTGTAGCACCTCTTCCCCCCGCGGGTGCTCCCCGGCACGCTGCGCGTCACCTACACGTTCGGTCTGGGCCTCCTCGCCTTGACCACGTTCCTGGTGCTCTTTGGAAGCGGCCTGCTCGTGCTCTTCTACTACTCGCCTTCGCCTGAGCGCGCCCACAGTTCGATCCAGTTTCTCGAAAACGATGTGTGGGGCGGCGCCTATCTGCGTTCGCTTCACCGACTGTCATCCCACGTCCTTCTCGTGCTGATCTCGCTGCACGCACTGCGGGTGATCCTCACCGGGGCCTTCAAGCGGAAGCAGAGACTGAACTGGATCGTCGGCTGGGCGCTGCTCTTCCTGGCCGTGTGCACCGCGTACACCGGGTACCTCCTGCCCGCCGACCAGCTCGCCTACTGGGCCACGCAGACGGGGATGGAGCTCCTGCGTGCGCTGCCCGGTGGAGGCATGGTGCGAGCCGTGCTGGTGCCGGACACCGTCGGGGGTCCGCTGTCGTTGCTTCGCTTCTACGCGCTGCACGTGGTGATCCTCCCGGCGGCCATGGTCGTGCTCACCATGCTCCATTTCTTCATCATCCGCCGACAGCACGGACTTCTGCCCTATGGCCCCGAAGGGCGCCCGGTGCCCAGCGCCCCGCACCTTTTCCGGCTCGTCACCCAGGCCTTCGCCGTTTGCACCGGCGTGCTGCTGCTCGCGGCCGTTATCGTGCCAGCACCTCTCGACTTGCCTGCAGACCCGGCGCATGCGCCGAATCCGGCCAAGTCGGCGTGGTTCCTGCTCTGGATACAGGAACTCGTCAGCTACAACACTTCCGCGATCTACTTGGCTCTCCTGCTGGTCGCGATGTTCGTGGCCCTTCCCTGGCTGCCCGTCGCCGAACTGAAGCGCGCCGCCTGGTTTCCCCGAGAGCACCGCGCTCTCGCGATCCTTGTGCTGTTGGCCTGCGGTTTCATTCTCGCCCTGACCGCGGTGGGGCTTTTCATGCGGGGGCCCGATTGGCGCTTCGTATCGCCGCTCTGATCGCAGCTTCGACGCTGCTCTTCGCCTGCGTCAAGACGAAGCCGGCCGAGCCACGCGCCGGCTGCGGCTCCTGCCACGCCCCTCACTACGTCGAGATCGGAGCCTGCGCCGAGTGTCATCGCGGGCAGCCCTTGGCCGCGCGCAAAGAGCTGGCCCACGCCCGCCTCCTGAGTGGAAGGGTCGCCGAGTACGTCCTCCCGAGCGCGAAAGCGGTAAGAGAAGGACGCCAGCTCGTCGAGGCTGCGGCCTGTCGGCGGTGTCACGCCATAGGTGGCCTTGGTAACCGCCTGGCTACGAATCTCGACAACGTGGTCTGGAACCGAGAGCAGCGGGAACTGATGACGTCGATCACGGAACCGGTCGAGAACATGCCGGTGTTCGCCTTTGAGCGAGGCCAGGCCGAGGCTGTCGTCGCGTTTCTGTTGAACAGCGCGCGCCCCGACGCGGCCGAGGAAACCTATCGCGTGCAGTTCACGCGTGAAGCCGCCCGCGCCCGTTCGGTGTTCGAGGAGAAATGCGGCGGCTGCCATCGGCGGCTGACGCCGCTCGGCCCTGAGGGGTCGGGGAAAGAGGGACCCAATCTCTCCGGACTTCTGACGTCCTTCTATCCAAAGACTGCGCCCGGCAATCAGGCGTGGTCGCGCGAAGCCCTGGCCGCGTGGGTCGCGAACCCGCGCGCCTTCCGACCGAACACGTTGATGCTTCCCGTGTCGATGAGCAGGGAGGACATCCAACAAATCATCGACCCGGGGGGCGGCGCCACTCCGAGGTGATCTTCATGAGCAGAGCGAGAGGGTCGCTCGCTGGCTGGAGACATTCGCGAAGACCGGACAGACCGGGTACTGACGACGGTGTCGGGTCGGCCTTCGTAGAACCTGCGCTCGAGCGCAGAAACTGCGGTCGTCGGAGTACGACTCCGCAGATGTTTCGGACTCTGGCCGCGCGACGGGAGACACTGCGCGCGTCCTGGATACGCATCAGAGGCTTCTCTGGAGCGGGCGCAAGCGGGGTCGGTGGTGAACCGACAGCCGCTGGCACGCGCCCTGCTCACGCTCCGAGTCAATGGGCTTTGCCCGCTGTCCCCCGAACGCCCCTTGTCCCTCCCTCCAACCATGTTGACCATCACCCTCTGCCTGTTCCTAGCTGGCATAGCGATGGGCGCAGCCTTCGCATGTGTGTGGGCCTGGGGCGTTCGGTCCGGACAGTTTCGGGGCATGGAAGATGTCAAGGGGCAGGTCTTCTGGCCCGACATCGCGCCCGAGTCCAAGGATCACCCGCAATCGGCTGGAAAGGAAACCTAAGAGATGACCGGTTCACCATCGGGAACAAACCTGCCGCCGGCCCACGTGGGGCGGCGCGAGGCCCTCACCTGGACGAGCCTGCTTGGCCTGGCGGGCGCGGCCTTCGTCGCCGGCCTCTCGAACCTCTTCTTCTTCCGGCCCCGCGTCACCTATGGCGAGCCTTCGCGTTTCCGAGTGGGCAAGCCCGAGACCTTTCCATCCGGAACACGCCTGCCCTTCACCCGCCAGCGCGTGACCCTGATCCGCACGAACGCAGGCGTCGCCGCGATCTCGAACACCTGCACGCACCTCGGCTGCGTGATCGCGACCACGGACATCGGCTTCGACTGCCCATGTCATGGCAGCCGCTTCGATGCCGAGGGAACCGTCCTCGCCGGACCGGCCCCAAAACCTCTTCCCTGGTTCCGATGTTCGCTCGCACCCTCGGGTGACGTCGAAATCGACACCGCAACGCCGGTGGAACCCGGCACCTTCCTCAAGGTCTAGGAGAGGGAAACACCAATGACCGCTGAGCCCGGCCTCCTCCGGAACATCCTCGACCTGCCGAGGAACGTCTGGCACTCGATCTTCAGGAATCCTCTGCCGAGTTCCGATCTGGGGCGTTCGCAGACCACGTTCACGAATCTCTTCCTTCACATCCACCCGGTGAAGACGCACGTGAACTCGCTTCGCCCCTTGTACACCATGGGCCTGGGCGTGATCTCGCTCAGCCTCTTCATCATCCTGTGCGCGTCCGGCTTTCTGCTGATGTTCTATTACGTGCCGTCGGTGGAGCAGGCGCACAACCGCATGCTCGACCTGTCGGGGACCGTGGCGTTTGGGACTCTGCTGCGGAACATGCACCGCCGGGGCGCACACGCGATGGTCGCGGTGGTCATGCTCCACCTCTTCCGCGTTTTCTATAC
>CAZBTT010000171.1:0-8957 GCA_964494295.1 uncultured Acidobacteriota bacterium | reverse complement strand
AACCCCCCGACCGGCTTCGACACCCTCGGCCACCCCATCGGGGTGCCCGAGGACCGGGTCATCGTCCGACGTGTCGCCGCGGCAACCACCCGTTTGGCTTCCGTGTCCGGCGTTCTCCGAGAACTGCCCGCGGATCCCCAGCGGAACACGGCTTTGCGCGCCCTCGAAACATTGAGAGTCGATCGCAGACTCACGTTCGGCTTCGAGGTGGATATCGTCAAGGGCATCGCCCTCGGTTCGGGAATGGGAGGATCGGCCGCCTCGGCGGTAGCCGCCCTCGTGGCCGCGAACGGCCTCCTCCCCGAGCCGCTTCCCGTGGAATCCCTCTATCCCTACGCCGTGGAGGGAGAGGCCGCGGCGAGCGGAGGTCATCACGGAGACAACGTGGGGCCGATGCTCCTGGGCGGTCTGGTTCTCGCGACCCGTGAGCGCCTCGTTCGACTTCCGGTTCCCCGCGGACTCACCTGTGTTCTCGTTCATCCTCATCTGGTGCTCGAGACCCGCAGAGCGCGCGAGGCCCTCGCGGCCGCCTACACGATCGGCGATTTCGTGCCCCAAAGCGCCGGTCTTGCGGAACTACTCGTGGGACTCTTCACCGGCAGCGCCGCTTCCCTACGCGCGGGATTGCGCGACGTTCTCGTTGAACCTCGGCGCGCTCATCTCATCCCGGGCTTCGCCATCGTGAAGGGGGCCGCGCTCGATGCGGGGGCGCTTGGCGCGTCGATCTCCGGCGGCGGGCCGAGTGTTTTCGCCTGGTTTGAAGACCGGGCCACCGCCGAGGCGGCGGCGCCTTTGATGAAGACAGCATTTGCGAGCGCGGGTTTGCAGTCCGATGTTTTCGTCTCGCCGGTGGACGGACCGGCCGCCCGGATCGTGTCGTGAGGTTTGTCAGCACGAACGGCGTGGCCCCCGCGGTGGGCCTGCAAGACGCTCTGCTCGCCTGTCTCTCGTCGGACGCGGGCCTCTATTTTCCAGAGCGAATCGACGCCCGGGCCCTCGCGGATTTCGATGGCGCGGTTTCGCTGCCCGCGGTCGCGGCTGGGTTCCTGACTCCCTTCTTCGCGGGCGACCTGCTCCTCAGGGATCTGCGCGCGATCTGCGACGAAAGCCTCGACATCGATACCCCGCTCGTGGAAATCGGGCGCGACTCCTTCCTTCTGGAGCTGTTTCACGGACCGACCGCGGCCTTCAAGGACTATGGCGCGCGTTTCCTCGCCAACGCTCTGGGCCGCATACGAGAGAAGGCGGGCGAGACCAAACCGCTCACCATCCTGGTGGCCACGTCCGGCGACACGGGCAGCGCGGTGGCCGCAGCGTTTCATCGCCGTCCCGGCTTTCGGGTCGTCATCCTCTATCCCGACGGACGTGTGTCGAAGCGCCAGGCCCATCAACTGGGCTGTTTCGGCGACAACATCCTCTCCCTGCGCGTGCCCTCGGGTTTCGATCGATGTCAGGCGCTGGTCAAGGAGGCGTTTGGGGACGCGTCGCTGCGGGAAGTTGTCCCGCTGTCCTCCGCGAACAGCATCAGTCTCGGCCGCCTTCTGCCCCAGGCGACCTACTACGCCTTCTCATCGCTCCAGCACTTCCGCTCGAAGGGGCGGCCGCTGTCGTTCATCGTACCCACCGGCAATCTCGGGAACGCGGTGGCGGCGCTCATGGCTCGCGCCGCCGGCCTGCCCATCGGCCGAATTCTCTTCGCCACGAACCGGAACCAGACGATTCCCGATTTCATCGCGAGCGGGGACTATCGCGCGCGGCCGAGCGTCGCCACGCTCGCCAACGCCATGGACGTGGGCGACCCATCGAACGTGGCTCGCCTTCGCTTCCTCCTGGCCCGGGACGCGAGCCTTCGAGCCTCTCTCGCCGCCCTTTCCGTCGACGACGCCACGATCGAAGCGCGTATCCGCGATGGCGAGAGCGCTTACGGCAAGGTTTTTTGTCCCCACACCGCCTGCGGGATCGAGATGCTCGAGAACGAACGCCGACTCGGGGCGAAGGACGACTTCTGCGTCGTGGCGACGGCTCATCCCGCGAAGTTCGACGATGTGGTCGAGCCTCTCGTCTCCCACCCCGTTGAAGCTCCGGCAGCACTCAAGGTGATGCTGGCGCGCCCGGCCAGAAGCGAGCCCATGGAGCCCGACTCCTCGAAGCTCAAAGAGCGCCTGTTGCGACTGTAGGATCCTCAAAAGATGAACCGCGAGCGCCTGGTTTCGGTGGACGCGTTCCGCGGCGCAACCGTCGCCGCGATGATCCTGGTCAACAACCCGGGCGACTGGGGTCACATCTACGACCCGCTCGAACACGCGAAGTGGCATGGCTGGACGCCGACCGACCTGATCTTCCCGTTCTTTCTCTTCGTGGTGGGCGTCTCGCTCGCGTTCTCGTCGCGCGACACCACGCGCGCCGCCGCGATCCGCGCCTTGAAGATCTTTGGCCTGGGCTTCTTCATGGCCTTCTACCCGCGGTTCAATCTCGAGACGGTTCGCATCCCGGGCGTGCTGCCGCGGATTGCCCTCTGCTACTTCGTGGCCTTCCTCATCAAGAAGCACTTCGGGCCGCGCGCGGTCGCGGCCATCGCGGCGGCCTGCTGCCTTGGCTACTGGTTCCTGATGACCGTCGTTCCCGTTCCGGGCGGCATCGCTCCCAACCTCGAACCCTCCACAAACCTCGGCGCGTGGCTCGACCGACTGGTGTTCGGGAATCATCTGTGGGTTTCGTCCAAAACGTGGGATCCCGAGGGTCTGCTTTCATCGCTCCCCGCTGTCGGCACGACGCTTTTCGGCTACCTCGCAGGAACGCTCTTCCGCTCTGGGCTCGATCCCTCAGAGATCATCCGCCGGCTAGTTCTTTCCGGTGTTCTCATGACGGTCTCCGGACTGGCCTGGGACACGGTGTTTCCGATCAACAAGAGCCTGTGGACCTCGTCCTATGTTCTTTTCACCGCAGGTCTCGCGTCGCTTTGTCTCGCCGCCTTCTACTGGGTCGCCGACATCAAGGGCAGGAAGGCTGGCCTGAAGCCGTTCGTGATCTACGGCGTCAATGCGATCGTGGTCTTCGTGGCGTCGGGACTGCTGGCGAAGACGATGGGGCTCATCAAACTTCCGCTCGACGGAGCCACCGTCTCATCCCAGGTGTTCCTGTACCGGACGCTGTTCCTCTCGTGGCTCGAGCCCATCAACGCGTCGCTCGGCTACGCGATTGCGAACATCGTGTTCTGGTACGCCATCCTCTGGTGGATGGACAAACGCCAGATTCATATCAAAGTGTGACCATGCGGATCGGTATCGACCTCGGCGGAACCAAGATCGAAGGCGTGGTCCTCGATGGCGCGGGCGCCATCGTCGTGCGAAAGCGCGTGCCCACCCCCAAGGGCGACTATCGGGGCACGGTCGCCGCGATCGTCGAACTCATCCACCATCTCGAGAGGGAAGTCGGCGGACAGCCCTCCGTGGGCATCGGTATGCCGGGGATCATCTCTCCGGTCACCGGCCGGGTGAAGAACGCGAACTCGACTTGCCTCAACGGCAGCCCCATGGACAAGGACATCGCGGAAGGGCTCGGCCGCGCCGTGCGGGTCGAGAACGACGCGAACTGCTTCGCGCTCTCGGAGGCGAGCGACGGCGCGGCGGCGGGGCGCGGCTGCGTCTTCGGCGCGATCCTCGGGACGGGAACCGGCGGTGGTGTGGTGTTGAACGGCCGGATCCTGCGCGGCCGGAACGCGGTGGGAGGCGAGTGGGGCCACAATTCCCTGCCCTGGCCGGAAGATTCCGAGTGGCCGGGTCATCCTTGTTACTGCGGTCGCAGCGGCTGCATCGAGACCTTCCTCTCCGGGCCGGGCCTGGCGCGCGACTATTCCGCGGCTACCGGCGACAAGATCGAACCGGTCGAGATCGTCCGCCGCTCCGACCAGGGCGAAGCGCAAGCCACCGCCTGTCTCGACCGATACGTGAATCGACTCGCCCGGGGTCTTGCCAGCGTCATCAATGTGCTCGACCCCGACGCCATCGTCCTCGGCGGCGGTCTCTCGCGGATCCCCCGGCTCTATCGTGACGTGCCCGCGCAATGGGAACGCTACGTTTTCTCGGACCATGTCACCACCGAACTCCTCGCTCCGAAGTTCGGTGACGCGAGCGGCGTCCGGGGCGCCGCCTGGCTGTGGCCGGAAACAACCCGCTAGCGATCCCTTCGCTCGACCTTTCCGTCGGCGTGTTTCGCGAAACGCCCTTCGGTGCGGGGATGAACGGGGTCGTTCTTGGGCCACGGCCATCCCCCGAACTGAGTGCGGCGATAGTCCGCGAAGGCCTGCTGGATCTGGGCCTCGGTGTTCATCACGAACGGGCCGTACTGCGCCACCGGTTCGCCGATGGGTCTCCCTTGAAGGAGCAGGATTTCGCATTCGCCCTCGCCGGCCTGGACCTCGAGGTCAACACGGCTCCGAACTTCGATCGCGGCGTGTGACGACTGCGTGTGATCGCCGAGCCGGATACCCGGGCCTTTGAAGAAGTAGAGAGTGCGGACCGTGCCGGTGCCTGTGGCGGCGGGAATGGTCCACTGCGCGCCCGGCGCGAGGCGGATGCTCCAGATGGCGACATCGGTGTCGGGCCGCGAGGCCCACGATCGGGGCGGCGGCGCCGGCGCGCGATGGCCGTCGAGCAAACCCGCGACCACCGTGACTTCCGTGGTGAGGCCTTTGGCGTCGGTGAAGCTTCGCCGCGGGATCTCCTCGCCCCACAACATCGCGAAGTGCGGAGGGACGAGCTTGTCCTCGCCCGGCAGGTTGAGCCAGATCTGAAACAACTCAGCGGGGTTCGGCTTGTCCTTTTCGAGCAGCGGGAACATTTCGCAGTGAACGATGCCGCCGCCCGCGGTGAGCCACTGCGCGTCGCCACGGCCGAAGCGCGCGGTGGCGCCGAGCGAGTCGGAGTGATCGATGTAGCCGCGGCGCACCAGAGTCACGGTCTCGAAACCACGATGAGGATGCTGGGGAAAACCCGGCACCACATCGCCGTGATACATGCTCCAGCCATCCTTCCCGCTGAAGTCTTGTCCGATGTCCCGGCCGTAGAGCGAGGCGACCGGGCCGAGCGCGTCGTTGCCGGCGGGGTAGGCGTCGTTGTGATGGACGCAGAAAAGGAACGGATCGGCGGTAACCCACGGGAAGCCGAGGGGACGGACGGAGAGGACATCGCTCGTCATGGCCAGGACTCTGCCACGCCCCTGAAACATCTGACAAACTGCGCCTCGATGAAACACCGATTCCTCGTGTCCCTCGCGGCGGCGGTGACGTCGTTCGCCGCGCCCGACCCCTCGCTGGCCCAGGCGAAAAAGGTCTACATTTCGGTCGACATGGAGGGCATCAGTGGAATCTCGGGGGACGATCAGCTTTCGCCGGGCGGGGCCGAATACGGGCGCTCTCGGAAGCTGATGGTCGAGGACGCGAACGCCGCGATCCGGGGCGCTCTCGCGGCAGGAGCCACCGAGATCCTTGTGAACGATTCCCACGGTGGCCAGCGCAACCTGTTGCCCGAGGATCTGCACCCGAGGGCCCGCCTCATCTCCCACAGCTTCAAGCGACACGGGATGATGGAAGGCCTCGATGATTCGTTCGATGCGGTCATCTACATCGGCTATCACGCCAAGGCCGAAACACCGGCGGGACTCTTCGCGCACACGGGATCGGGCGTCGTGCGCGATCTCGAAATCAATGGCCGGTCGGTGGGCGAGGGTGGTCTCAACAGCGCTCTCGCCGACTGGTACGGCGTGCCGGTCGTGCTCGTCACCGGCGACGATGTGGCGATCCGCCAGGTTCAAGACACCGCCCCGGGCGTTCGTAGCGTCGAGGTGAAGCGGGCGATCAACGTGCGCGCGGTCGAACTGAAGCCGCTCCAGAAGGCGCGCGAGGAAATCGAACGAGCGGCCCGTGACAGTGTCGCCGCGGCGGTTCGGCCCAAAGCGGACCGCCCCGCCCAGTATCGCGTTCGTATGCGCTTCCGCAACTTCATCATTCCCGAGATCGCGGGCGCGTTCGAAGGCATCGAGATCGAAGCGCCCGACACCGTGGCGTTCACGCGCAAGACGATGCCCGAGGCGTACCGCTTGATCCGAGTCCTGTACCGTTACATCGACCCAAACTGACACCGCGGCCCGGGCCGCGCGGGAAAAACCGCCCCAGAGTGACACTTTCGTCCGCCCGGGGTGTTTAACGTCATAGCGTGGACGGAACGTCAATCGATGTCGAGGCGCTGTGGGACCGTTACGGCCCCACCGTCCTTCGGCGATGCCGGACGCTTCTACGCAATGAGGAAGATGCGATGGATGTGTGCCAGGACGTGTTCTTGAAGGTGCTGGAACGGCGGGAGGTGCTGCACGCGACCTACCCTTCGACTCTCCTCTACCGGATGGCCACGAACCTGTCCCTCAACCGAATCCGCGATCGCGCGCGAGCCGCTCAGCCCGCAGGCAACGACATACTGGACGCCATTGCCTGCGCTGACGACACCGAGGAGCGGTCGCTGGCCTCCGTGTTTCTGAACCGGCTCTTTGGCCGGCATCCGGCATCCACCCGAACCATGGCCGTGCTTCACTACGTCGACGGCCTGACCCTGGAACAGGTGGCGAGAGACGCGTCGATGTCCGTCTCCGGCGTCAGGAAGAGGCTCAACGCTCTGAAAATCGACGTGGGGAGGGAGAAATGACCGTCTCCGTGGATTCGTGGACCCTGGAGAGATTTGTCTTGGGGGAGTTACCCGGCGAAGAGCTGCGTGCCATTGAAGAGGCGATCGCCAGGGATGCCTCCCTGGCGAGACGGGTGGACGAACTGAGAGAGTCGAATCGGGAAATTCTCGCGAGTTACGACAGCGCCACGGTTGGCGCAGCCATCCGAGGGCGCGCGATCACCTCTTCTGCCTCGCCATGGAGCAGGCGCATGGCCCTCCCCGCGGCGGCGGTGGTTTCCCTCTTCGCCGTCCTGGCGGCCCTCCCCAGCCTGCGCTCGCTCACACCTGCGACCGAATCGATTGAACAGACACGGATCAAGGGCGCCGTCTCCTCGCTCCATGTATTCAGAAAGACCCCAACCGGGAGTGAAGCCCTGGCCTCGGGTAGCGCGGTGGCGGAGGGCGACATCATTCGCCTCGGGTACAAGACGGCGGGGCGTCGCTATGGCGCCATCGTATCGATCGATGGTCGCAGCCACATCACGCGTCACTGGCCCGCCGCGGGCACAATGGCCTCCTCGCTTCAGGCGGATGGCGTCGTGCTGCTCGATCAGGCGTTTGAGCTCGACGACGCGCCACGTTTCGAGCGGTTCTATCTCGTAACCAGCGACCGTCCGTTCGCAGTGGAGAGCCTGATCACCGACCTCGATCTCGCCTATCGCGCGGGGCCCGGAACCGCTCCGGCGCTGCGGCAAGGCTACGAGGTGTCGTCTATCGAACTACGCAAGGAGACATCGAGATGAAGAGTTGGATGTTTCTATTCGCCGGCCTCGCGACCATCGGGCCCTCGGAGGCTTCCGCTGCCCAGCCGGTTCGCCGCTTAGCCCTGGTGGTGGGCGCGAACGCAGCGGAGGGACGGCCCACTCTGCGCTACGCGGTCGCCGACGCCGCGCGGTTCGCGAACGTCCTGAAGGACTTGGGCGGCGTCCAGCCCAAAGACATCAATGAAGTCCCGCAGCCCACATCTTCAAGCCTTGAACAAGCGGTGCGGGCGCTCGGAGATGCGGTGCGGCTCGCTCGAAACGAGGCCGGGCGGGTGGAGGTGGTGTTCTATTACTCGGGACACGCGAACGAAACCGGCCTGCTCCTCGGCAACCAGGCCTACCCGTATCAGGACCTGCGCGACCAACTGGCATCCGTGAACGCGGATGTGAGGATCGTCGTTCTCGACGCGTGCGGCTCCGGCGCCATGACGCGACTCAAAGGCGGGTCTCCCCGACGGCCGTTCCTTGTCGACATGTCGTCGAACATGAAGGGTCATGCCCTGCTGACCTCGAGCTCCGCCGATGAGGCCGCGCAGGAGTCCGATCGCATAGGCGGCTCCTTCTTCACACACTATCTGGTCTCCGGCCTCCGCGGCGCGGCCGACTCCTCCGGCGAGGGCAAGGTCACGCTGAACGAGGCCTACCAATACGCCTTCAACGAAACGCTGGGAAGAACGCTCAAGACGCAGGGCGGACCTCAGCATCCCTCGTACGACATCGACCTCAGCGGTACGGGCGATGTCGTGATCACGGACCTGCGCGAGACATCGTCGAGTCTGGTTCTCGGCGAGGACATCTCGGGACGGTGCTACGTGCGGGAGCAGAAAGCCGGCATTGTCATTGAGGTCGAGAAGCCGTCGGGCCGGCGCATTGAACTCGGCGTTGGGCCGGGCCGCTACGAGGTGCACTGCCAGAGCGGCAGCAGCGCCCGCAGCTCACAATTCAGGGCCGAGGATGGCGCGTCGCGCGTTCTCACCCAGGGCGACTTCGCGAACGCCAAGCTCGATCCGACGCTCAGGCGCGGGGGCGTGGACCCGGGAGGGCGGGTGGGGATGGAGGGTGTGCACCGCCTGGTGCTCGAGGGGAGCATCAGCTCGCGCGGCACCTACCGATACAGTTACTTCACGGGAAACCCTCCCAGCGAGTCCATTAACGGAAGCAGCCAGTCGGGGTGGATCGCGAATCTGACCTTGACGCACTGGATCAAGCCGAGGGTCGGTATCGAGATGCGGGTTCGCTCCAGAGAGCTTCGCGTTCATTCCGCTCACGGTGAGGTTCCCTTCTGGTACGACAGGACCTTCGCGACGGGAGTCCTGGCGGGGGCGCGTTTTGAATTGAACGGATCCTCGAAGGTCTCCGCACCTCGACCATTTCTGCATGCGGCGATCGGCCCGTTCTTTCGGCCACCCTCGTCCTTTCCGGTCGACCCGCCCGCGAACCCGGAGCACCGAAGCCAGAAAGGCTTGGGTGCGAGCCC
>CAZBTT010000170.1:0-8994 GCA_964494295.1 uncultured Acidobacteriota bacterium | reverse complement strand
CCTGCTCCCGGGGGAGGGAGGTGAATTCGGCCCTGGCGGGATCCGCTTCGTAGGTCCCGTCGAGCACCTTGGGGGGACGCCGCACCGCGGCGAAAGCACCGGCCATCCTGCGCATGTGCGCCTCGAAGAGACCGAGGGCTATGGACGGCGAGTCGGCGGAGAGGTGGCTGACCCAGGGGAAGGGGTAGGGATTATGGGGATAGCTGCTCGCCCACGTCGATGAGCAGCCCGCGCTGTTGGCCATCCCGAGCGAAGCGCGACCCTTGCCGCTCGGTCCCTGCGTGTAGCGCCACCGCAGGTCGCGCAGGGCATCGGCGGAGCGCGAATACCGCTCCAACTGAATCCGTCGGCTCTCGTCGACGGGCACCGCAACGGCGCCTTTCGCCGTGGCCGCGGCATGCAGGTCGGCACCGGAGGCCAGCAGTTCGCGCGCCTTGGCGTCCAGCGCTTCGATGAGCGTACCGAGTTGCGCCACGTGCTTTTCCACCCGCGGCGCCATCTCGGCATGGATAGCGGACAGAATGAGGTGGACCGCCGTCTTCTCACCGCAACCCGAGCAGGCGCGGTCCCCACCCACCATGGAGCGGTAGGTGTTCTTCCTGAGCAGCAGCGACGACGCCGTTCCCACGAACCGGTCGTCGGTGTCGGGTAGACGGTTCCACAGAGCCCAGTTGCGACGCAGGCGGTGCAGCCCCGGTTCGTCCGCGCGGGTCGTGACCAGGGCGCCTTCTGGACAGGCATCGACACACACACTGCAGCCCTTGCAGGCGTCGGGATTGATGGTGACCGACAACAGCCCGCCCGTCCCTTTGGTCTTCGCCTCGGGATCGTCGAAGAAGGGCCGGGTCCGGGCCAGCGGGAACTCGGCAAGTCTGGCTTGAACCACATGGAACTCGGCGTCGGTTTCCGCACGGCGCTCCGCGTCCCATCCCATTTTCGAGGCGATGGTGTCGTAGGCAAGAGCGAAGGCCAGACCCGGCGCGAGCTTCGGTTCCTTCTGGAGCAGCTTGTGCGTCTCCTTAGCCCAGTTGCGCGCCATCGGACGGATTCGCCCCAAAGACGCTCCCTCAGTCGCGACATCGATGGCTCCGGTCAGCACGTCCTCGACGCTGTTGACCAGGCCGGGAATTGCGGAATCGGGGCACTGGGTCCAGCATTCCGCACAGCCCGTGCACTTGGCCGGGATGAAGCCGGGCACTTCGAGCCGCATCGTGCTCAGGTCACGAGCGGCCGCCGTGGCCGCGGGAATAGCACTGATCGCGGCGAAAGGATCGGCGATGCCATCCTGTCCGAGCTTCTGAACCGAACAGACCTGTTCCCAGAAACGCCCCTCGTGACCCAGACCCGGCTGAGCGTCGGGCGACTCGATGAGGAGGGGCATGTGCGGCACTTCCCCCTTCTCGTCCGAAAAGTCGACGGGGGAGAGGGTCACCGCCTGGGCTTCGCTGGAGCCTCGACGCATCGCGCTGAACCTATCGCCGAGGTCTCCATTCCCCTCCGTCTTCTGGCTCAGGCCCGCGAGCAGCGCGTCCAGGGTCTTGCCCTCGCGATGCAACAGAGGCGAAGTGCCGAAGAAGGCGCCTGCGAACGAAGCGCCGAACAGCCGGTGGCGCTCGGCACGCTCTATGGCTGACGCGCTCGCGATCGCGAGCCCGTCGAGACAGAAGAGCTTGATCCCGCGCTCGATGATGGTGCGGCGCGCCCGCGAGGGGAGTGTCGGCCAGAAGTCTTCAGGCGAAAGCGCGGTCTGGATGACCAGAATGCCGCCCGCGGTCAGACCTTCGAGAGGCTCGGCGTTTTTGAAAGCGTTCGGGTCTGGGGCGAGCACGACGTCGACGCGTCGAGGGACGCTGTTGACCCTGATGGGCGCGCGGGCCATCACCAGGGAGTACGAGGTGGGCTGGCCTTTCTTCTCGGATCCGGATTGAGGAATCGCCTTGATGTGCAAACCGAGTCCGTCGAAAGCCATCGTGGCGAGATCGCGGCCCATGGTGGCAACGCCCCATCCACCCCGCGAGTGAATACGGACCACGGTGGCGTCCTTCGGCAACAGATGGAGATCGTGAGCGCTCGGCAGGGCGAGGTCCCTCAGGTGGGGATAGTGCTCGAGCAGGGACTCCTGCCAGATCTGGAGCTTGGGCAGCCGCGTCCCGGGGCGCACGAAGTCGAGGCCGAGGTAGAACTGGCGGCGCGCGGCGCCGCCCTCGAGCATGTTGTCGACCGCAGCCACGATGTCGCCGGGCTGAAGGTCGCGGCCACCCAGGCCGAAACGGGCCGAATAGAACTCGGGCACGTCGATGGGACGCACCGCGACGACATCCTTGTGCGAGCCCCCTTTGCGAGCGTTCTCGATGCCTTTGGACATGGCCGCGCGGGTCTCACGCAGAAGCGGCGGATCGACGGCCAGTGGCTGATCGGCGCGCTCCATCACCAGGACGCCCTGCTTCCCGGCCAGCATCGCGGTGACGAGGTCCTGGGGAAACGGACGGAACATGGTCAGGTTGAGCACGCCCAGCTTGATGCCGCGTTCGGCGCGCAGGTAGTCGACCACCGCCTCGGCATCGCTCACCACCGACCCTTGCGCGACGATCACCCAGTCCGCATCCTCGATCCGGTAGCCGGAAGCGCGTGCATAGCGCCGACCGGTCAGGTTCTGGAATTCACGGAGTGCGGTATCCGCCAACTCGGCGATGTGATCGAAGTAGAAAGGGCGTTGGGCGGCCACACCCTGCGCGTAACTGTCCGGAGCCTGCAACACGCCGTGCATGGCCGGTTAGTCGAGATCGAACGTCGCGGGACTGCGGCGGCGGGTCTCACCGACGACCAGTCGCTGGGCTTTGGTGGGGCATTCGATACGGTCGGCCGGGTCGCCCAGATACTCTTCGACGAGCGAGCGTTCAGGCAGGCGAAGCGGTTCGATGACCTGGCTGGTGAGGTATCCGTCCTGGGCCACGAGCCCCGGGTTCAAAGACAACTCGGCGATCCGATGCGCCACCACATTCAGGTCGGCCGCGGCCTGAACGTCCTTCGCGAAGAGCTGAAAGAACCCGGCATCGGCGATCGCGTGATACCCCTCGTGGCCGGCCTGTCCGTTTCTGCCTTGTCGGGTCAGCGCGGTCGCGGTCACGTTCATGACATAGGTGAGCCGCCGTCCGGCCGCCGCGAACAGCGACTCGTGCATGGCCAGAGTCCCTGGTCCGTCCACAAAACCCGCGGCGCGCAGGCCGGCCATGCTCATCCCGGCGGTGATCGCCGCCGACTCGGACGGGGAAGTGACGAGGTCGTCGATCACCCCGCTCTCCACCGCGCGCACCGCGGCGGCGCCGTCTTTCGCCGCCTTGATGCCGGGGAACCGCGGGGCCGGGGGTGCTTCCGCTTGTGCTGGAGTCTTGTTCCAGAGTTTCATGCACGCTCCGAAAGGTTCTGGGTCGTCGGCCGGGAAAACTGCTGCGCGCCGCTCAACCAGACAATCGCTCCGGTCGGACACCGCTTCACCGCGCCCTCTTCGGCATCGGCGATCCGCCCGTAGTCGACCACCGCGACGCCGCTCGCAACACTGATGAGGCCGGATGCTCCGTCGAGCACACATTTGCCGCAGGCGGTGCAGGCCACGTTGCAGGAGGCGAGGGCCTCGTCACCCGCGATCAGGCTGCGGCATTGGACCAGAAGCTTGTGGGTCACCGGCTGCAGCACGAAGAGATCCTTGGGACAGGCTTCCACGCAATCGCCGCACGCCGTGCACTTGACCGGATCCACCACCGGCAATCCCGTGGCGCTCATGCGAATGGCGTCGAAGGTGCACGCGCGCGCGCAGTCGGCAAGACCCAGACAACCCCATGCGCATGCTTTCCCACCACCCGCCACCGTGGCCGCGGACGCGCAGGTCTGAAGACCGCGATAGGAGGCCCGCTGGATGGCGACATCGGCGCCGCCCGCGCACAGAAGGCGCGCCACTCGCTTGACGCCCTCGCCCGCGTCCACGCCCAGGTACGCGGCGATGTCTTTCACCCGGGCGGGTTCCGAGACCGTGCACTTGGCCGGTTCCACCGTGCCTTGCACGACCTTCTCCGCGAAGGCGCGGCATCCGGGCAGGCCGCAGGATCCGCAGTTGGCCCCGGGCAGGAGACCCACGATCACGTCGATGCGGGGATCCTCCCACACCTTGAATTTGCGGTTCGCAACCGCGATGAAAGCCGCGAACACAAGGCCCGTCCCGCCCAGGATCAAAACGGAGTCAACGATCATGGCGCGCCTTCGGCTCGGCTCTCCTAGGCATCGCGAGGGAGTCCCGAGGTGTCGAGCAGCCAGCCGGTCAGGCGATCGACCGCGTCGCCCGCGCCGATGGCGGGCGCGCCCGGAGCCCCCTCTGGTCCCGGGACGGTGAACGGGGTGCGCGCAAGATCGGCGAGCATCTTCAAGTCCTGGTCCATCTGCCAGGTGCTGGCCCCCCCGATCGCCCTCGTCGGGGCTTTTGGAAGATGCTGTACGGTGATCCGCTGCCACGACTCCGGCCCCCTGGTGGGATCGTGGGTGAAGACCGCGGCGCCTTCAGGCGCCAGCGCGACGATGGCCGGACCCTCGAAGGCGGCCATGCGGTCAAGACCACGGCCATCCACGGTCTGCATCACGAAGGTGCCGGGGGTGACGCAACGCAGGAGGGCGGCGGGCGCCATCTCTCCTCGCACGACGAGTACGAGTTTTTCGCGGCCGTCCGCGAAGTCGAGCAGAGCGCCCGCGTGGAGATCGGCGCCCGAGACCTCGACCACCAGCGGCGGGGCGAAACGACGCTCGGCCCGGTTCCAGGCGCGGAACTCCGCGGCATTGAAGAGACTGTCGTGGACGGCCGGGTTGTACCGGCCCCCGCGCACCAACTCGGCGATGATGATGGCCCCAAACGCGCGCCCGGCAACCGAAAGCGCCGCGTCGATGGTGGCGCCCAGGCCCCGGCCGGGAGTGACTTCGGCCATGAACACCGAATCGCCCAGGCCCCAGACCTCGCGCAGATGGCCAGCCGCGTGCTCGAGCGCCTTTTTCGACTCCTCGTTGAGAGGGAGTGCGCGATGGAAGAGCGCGGCGAATTTGTCCGCCTTCACCCGATCCGCTCCGAACACCCCCAGTTCGCGACGGGCCTGTTCGGCGCGCGCGTCGGGCCCCGTGGTCTGGGCGGCCAGCAGAGACTCGACCTGGGTGAGCGCGGCCTGGACCGCGGAGCGGAACTCGGCGGTAGGTTGCTTGAGAGCTTCGAGCGCGATCGCGACGCGGGGATCAGACGGCATAGCGGGCGAACTCCTTCTCCAGCAGCTGCACGCGCTCTTTCGGGGTCTTCGGCGGGACCCGCCGCGTGTCCTCGTATCGGGGCCGCGATGGATCCTTGAAGAACAATCCCAGGTTGATGAACTCTGTCTGTTCGGCCATGGCCCGCGCCGCCGCGAGATCGAGGGGGTCGTGCTGCACCTTCCGCGCGTAGATCTTGTCGAGTTCCGGGGCCACCACACCCTCGTCATGAACCAGCAGTTGGATGCGCGCCGGATCCTTGACCGCCTTCTGGAAGATGAGCGGCGTAAAGACCGGGCAGCGCTGAAGAATACGCACGAAGCTGAAGCCCTTGTGCTTGTAGGCGGCCTGCAGAGTCGCGTACATGTGGGCGGGCGCCCATTCGGCGGTCTGGGCCACGAACGACGCGTTGGTCACGCCGAGTGCGATCTCGATCGGGTTCATGGGCGGCAGGAAGCTGCCCTGGGGCTGGGTGTTGCTCTTGAAGCCCTGCGGTGTGGTGGGTGAGGTCTGGTTTTTGGTGAGACCGTAGATGCCGTTGTCGAGCATCAGAACGGTGAGATCCATGTTGTAACGCAACGCGTGCAGCCAGTGACCGGCGCCGATCGAGGTGCAGTCGCCATCGCCCATCACCACGAAGACGTTCAACTCCGGACGATGCAGCTTGATGCCGGTGGCCACGGGAAGCGCGCGCCCGTGCAGGCCGTGAAAGCCATAGGTGCGCAGGTAGTGGGGAAACCGGCTGGAGCAGCCGATCCCGGAGACGAACATGGTCTGATCGGGGATGAGCTGTTCGGCGCTCAAGAGACGCTGCACCGAAGTGAGGACCGAGTGGTCGCCACAACCCGGACACCATCGGGCCTTGGCGCCCTCGTACTCGGACATTTCATATTGGCGCTCGCCCTCGTTCTCATTGAGCACGGGGAGCAGACCGCAGGAGTAACTCACGCGTCACCTCTCTTCGGCATGCGGCCGCGAATAGCATCGAGAATCAGGCCGGGCCGCAGGGGCTCTCCGGGCACCCGGGTCCAGCAATCGACATCCACGAGCGTGGTCGCCCGCAGGAGAAAAGCCAGCTGCCCACGTCTTCGGTTCTCATCAGTCACGTAAGGGTCAGAGGCTTCGTCCGAGCAGTTGATCTCGACCGTCATCACCTTCTTGAAGCCGGAGAAGATCTTCTTCAGGCCGGGCTCGAGGGGAGAGAGGAAGCGCAGGTGGGTCGACGACACTTTCATGCCGTCGGCGCGCGCGCGCTCGACCGCTTCTTCGATGGCGCCCTTGGTGCTTCCCCAGCCGACCACCAGGAGGTCGCCTGAAGGATCGCCGTTGATTTCCGGGGGGGTGAGCAGGCTCTGCAGCACCGCGAGCTTGCGGCTGCGCATGGCCGACGAGTGCTGGTGAATACCCGAGCTGTACGCCACCTTGCTGCGATCGTCGTGGGACAGGCCGGTGAGCGTGAACATCCCGCCCGGGCGCCCCGGAATGATCCGGTCCGAAAGACCGGTGTCCGGATCCCAGCCGTAGGGCTTCTGGCCCTCGCGCACCGGCGAGAGGTCGAGCGGCGCCGCCTGCCAGTTTTCGTCAAGCGTCGGTTGAGGGAACGGGGTCACGCCGGTGGCGAGATTCGCGTCCGAGAGCACCATCACCACAGTGCGGAACGTCTCGGCGAGACGGCGCGCCGTCACCATCACGTGGAAACACTCCTCGATGGTGGCGGGAGCGAGGACCACGTGCGGCGCGTCGCCGGTGGAGGCGAAGAGCGCCGCGAGCAGATCGGACTGCTCCACCTTGGTGGGCAGCCCGGTGCTCGGGCCGCCCCGCTGCACGTCCACCAGCACCAGCGGCGTTTCGGTCATGACCGCGAGCCCCAGGAACTCCGTCTTGAGTGCCAATCCCGGCCCCGAGGTGACGGTGAACGCCACCTTGCCGGCGTAGGACGACCCGATGGCGACGCCTGCGGCCGCGATCTCGTCCTCCGCCTGGTGCACGATGCCTCCGAAGCGCTCGAAGATCTCCGAGAGCAGATGCGACACCGACGTCGCGGGCGTGATCGGATACATCGCGCACAGTTCCATGCCGGACGCGACCGCGCCGAGGGCGATCGCCTCGTTGCCGTTCATCACCACGAGGGGCTTGTCCGACTCCGCGGTCTTGATCTCGACCCGGAAGTCGATGTTGTCCTCGGCCCAGTGATACCCGAGTTCCAGCAGCGAGACATTCTGGGCGTAGATATCCTCGCTCTTCTTCCGAAAGGCGTAAGCGATCTGGTCCTTGATCTTCGTCATGTCCCGGTCGTAAATGCGGGCCAGCATGCCGAGGGCGAACATGTTCTTGCCCTTGCGCGCGTCGGCGACGATGGCCAGGCACTGGTCTTCCATCGCCACGGGCACGATGCGGTAGGACCGGGTGGAGAGCTCCTTCATCGCCGCGTTCCAGGCGGCCACGATCTCGGGGTCTTCGCTTCTGGCCCACTTGTCCTCGATGAGGAGCACGGCGTCATCGGCGAGGGCGTCCACGCGGTGGCGCGCGAGCAGCACCTGCTCGTTGAAGGCGATCACCAGGTTGGTGCGGTCACCCCAGTTCGTGACCGCCTTTTCGCCTAACCGCACGCGGTTGCCGCTTGCGCCTTCGGGGACGCGGGGCGGCGGCTGGATCTCCGCGGGAATGAGCTCCACGGTCCACACCCCGTTGCCCATCTTCGCCGAGACCGCGGCAAAGATCTGGGCGCATTTCTGGGCGCCCTCGCCCGAGTCGGAGACGATCTCGACGGTGTGTTCGGTCAGGCGCCGGACGCTCGGCGCGCGCTTGGGTACGGACCCGTGAGGGCCGGGAGAGGCGTTTTCGACCAGAACCGCTCTTCGCATGATGTCGGCACTCCTTGCAGCAGCGCGACGCGCTCGCCCCCGTGGCTCAGCGCCTCAAGCGCATCCGACCGCGTGTCGAATTTGTAGCATCTTTAGGAGGGCCAAAGCTCTGATGCATATGCACCAGGGCGGACGCTGAGTGAGGGCCGTAGTGCGATCTGTCGAGGCTTCGACTGAACGCCATTCGATGGGCTCAGCCACCGCGCTTGCCCTGAGCGAAGTCCGTGCTGGAACTCTGCCGAAGGGCAAAAAAAAGGCGCCCCCGCCGGAGCGGGAGCGCCTTGGAGGCTCGCTTGTGCTAAGCGAGGCTCGAACGTACTACTACCAGACGAACTTCGCGCTCAGGGTCACAATGCGGCGGCCCCAGTTGTTGGAGTTCGTGCCGAAGCTCGCGCTCGACATGCTGGTGACCGGGATGCCGTACGAGTCCTGGTTGAACGCGTTGAACGCATCGGCGCGAACCACGAGCTGACGATCGCCCAGCAGGAAGAACCGCTTCATGATGCTGAGGTCGGTGTTCCAGAAGGCGGCGCCACGCTCCGAGTTGCGGCCAGCGGTGCCATCGCCCGTACCATTGTTGAGAGGCAGGTTGTTGGTGCCCAGAGCAGCGGTGTAGCAGCCGCCGTTGGTGAAGCCACGGTGGTCGTCGTCCCAGGTGACGCCGCAGGAGCCGTTCTGGTTCGGACGGTCGGAACCGGTGGTGCCGTCTCCGATGGAGTCGACGCCGGTGCCGATGGTGAACGGACGACCCTACTGGAAGGCGGCGATGCCAGAGAGCTGCCATCCGCCGAGGACCGGCTTGAGGAGCCCGCACTTCGGGCCGGGGACCTCGTACCGGTAGTTGCACACGAGTCGG
>CAZBTT010000169.1:0-9026 GCA_964494295.1 uncultured Acidobacteriota bacterium | reverse complement strand
GCATCCAGTAGAGGACGAAATCCCCCGACCTGGAGGTGGGCTTGTCGTTCAGACGGCCGAGTCTGAATTGATTGAGAGTCATGACGTGAGCAACTGCCCCAGAGCATAGTGCGCCGCCGCCACCAGCACTTCAGTACAATGGGATGGAACGTTCCACGAAAGACGAAGACAATGAAGCCCACAAGCCGGTCGAACAAGCCGTTCCGCCTCGCCATGCTGACCGGAGGAGGCGACTGCCCCGGGCTCAACGCGGTCATCCGCGCCGCCGCGCGCTCAGCATTTGCCCTCGGCTGGGAGGTCTGGGGGATCGAAGACGGTTTCGAGGGGCTCCTCAGGAAACGCGCCCACCAGCTTCGCCCCAGGGACGTGCGCGGGATCATCCACCTGGGCGGCACGATTCTCGGGACATCGAACCGCGTGAGTCCGTTCCGGGTCGATCGGCGGGGGAGGCAGGCGGGCAAGACGGAGGACGCGGACCGCTCCGCGGAGGTGGTGCGGAACTTCAAGGCCATGGGCTTCAACGCACTCATCGCCATCGGCGGTGATGGCACGCTCAGCATCGCCTTGCGGCTGGCCGGAAAGGGCATACCGGTGGTGGGCGTGCCGAAGACCATCGACAACGACATCGAGCAGACCTCGGTGACCTTCGGTTTCGACACCGCGGTGGCGACCGCGACCGACGCCATCGACAAACTCCATCCCACCGCGGAGGCGCACGGCCGCGTGATGGTCGTCGAACTCATGGGCCGCAACGCGGGCTTCATCGCGCTCAACTCCGGCGTGGCCGGCGGCGCGGACGTCATCCTCATCCCCGAGATCCCCTTCGACCTCGACCGGGTGTGCGACAAGATCCGCGAGCGGGAGAAGGGTCGGCGGAGCGGCTACTTCTCGATCGTGGTGGTGGCCGAAGGAGCCCGAAGCCGCGGCGGCCAGCTTCACCTCCGCTCCATCGACAAGAACGAGGCCCCGCGCCTCGGCGGCGTTGGTCAGTGGGTCGCGGAGGAGATCGCAAAACGCACGGGCAAGGAGACGCGCAGCCTGGTCCTCGGTCATCTCCAGCGCGGCGGACCGCCGACCACGTTCGATCGGCTCCTCGGCACCCGTTTCGGCGCGGCCGCGGTGCGCGCGGTGGCCGATGGCGATTTCGAAACGATGGTTGCGCTCAAACCGCCCACGATCGTGCGGGTTCCCTTGAAGGTCGCGGTCGGCGACGGAAGGACGAAGCGGGTGCCCCTCGATTCCGACGTGATGCAGTCGGCGCGGGGGCTCGGCATCTCCTTCGGCGATTAGAAGGGGACGAGTCGGCGGCGGCCGGTCTCCGCGAATCCGCAAGAGCGAAGAAGTTTCGCGCCGGCGCACCTCCCTATCCTCCCCGTCGCGCAATGAAGCGCCATCACGAGGAGGAAACATGATCCACCTGCTGCTCGCCGTATGGACCGCTCAAGCCCCGGCCGCGGTCCCGCCCCCAACCGACGCGTTCGAACGTGCGTGCCTCACCGGCGATCTGCCTTCGGTGAAGGAGGGTCTCGATCGTCATCCGGGCTGGGTCGAAGCGCGTGACGATCAGGGAGTTTCGTTTCTCCTGAGCGCCCTGCACCGCCGGAAGACCGCGGTGGTCGCGGAGTTCGTGAGACGGCGGAAGACATTTGACGCCTACGAGGCCGCAAGCCTGGGCAATCTCGAGGCGCTGCGCCGCGAAACCGCCCGCGACCCTTCGCTCGTGAACGCGCCCTCCGGCGAGGGCTTCGCGACGCTTCACCTCGCCGCCTTCTACGCGAAACCGACGCTCGTTGAGTTCCTGATCCGCTCAGGCGCGGACGTTTCTCAGGTCGCTCGCAGGCCGAAAGTGATGCCCCTGCATTCCGCGGTTGCCGGGCGCTGCCTCGAATGCGTCCGCCTGATCCTGCTGGCCGGCGCTGACGCCAACGCGCCGGAGGACAACGGTCTGAGACCCCTGCACGCCGCCGCGGCCGCGAACGATCGCCCCCTCGCCGAGTTGCTGGTTAAGCACGGCGCCGATCCGTCGATCCGCGCGGACAGCGGCAAGAGTCCGGCCGACCTCGCGAGGGAGAAGGGGCACGACGCCTTGGCCGACTGGCTGGTCACGATCAAGGGCCGGCCCGACCGGTAGAGCGGCACGCATTCTCGAAGTGTTTCGAGCCGGACCGGCGTCCCTCGGGCAGCCTTAGTCTTGGATCGTCTCCAATGATGCCTGTCGATGTGTCTTCCGGAAGAATCGCCCTGAGGGTTGTCGGGCTCGTGGCGGGCGCCGCCGTCTTCCTCGTCTGGACCCTGGTGGTGCTGTGGTTGGTGATGATGGGACACGGGATGCACGGAAGGTCGAGCACGCTGCTCGATGTGGTCGCGTGGCTCCTGCCCGGCGCCCTCGCGGGAGGCATCCTGGCGTTTCTCATCGACCAGCTCCCCGCGGCAGGGCGAGCCGTGGCGCGAGCGGGTCGGGAAGCCGTTCGCCGAATGAAGGCTCCGGGTGAACCGCCGGTTGTTCGCTGTCGAAGGTGCGGTGCGTCGCACCCGTCGAGGCATTACCTCAAGGATCAGGGCTGCGTGGCATGCTCTAAAGGCGCACGATGAACCCGGAGCCGGTTTCCTTCGAAGACGCCGTCGCCGGCCTGCGGCGAGGCGATTTCTCCGCTTCCGCTCCGCTTTTCGAGGAGCTCCGACCGGGTGACGACGCCCCGATCATCCGCTGGCACCAGGAGGGCCGGTTCCAGAACCACGAAGACGCGCTGCTCGAGGCCTTTTCCTGCGCCTGCTTTCTCGGCCGCAACCACGTGGTGCGATTCCTTCTCGCGCGCGGCGTGAGACCCAATGGGGGCGCGGGCACGGGTTGCAACGCCGTTCACTGGGCGGCCAACCGGGGACAGCTCGACACGGTGAAGATCCTTCTGGCCCATGGAGCCGATCTTGAAAGCCAGAACATGTACGGAGGAACGGTGCTCGGAATGACGGTCTGGTCCGCGTTCCACGAACCCCGCCCCGCTCACCTCGCAATCATCGAGGCCCTTCTCGCCGCGGGCGCACGACCCGAGGCCGTGTCGTATCCGACCGGGAACGATGCCATCGATGTCTTGCTCAGGAAGTACCGCCCGGACGTGGACCCCTTGTCCGGGCGATGAAGGTCTTGAGCGCCTCCTCCACAAGGTCAGGCTGATCGACCCAGATGAACACCCGCGAGTTCGGGATGGTCTGGATCGTCATCGCGTTCCCCGCGGCTCGCCCCTCCCAACTCGTGTGCAGGAAACCCTGGAGATAATCGGTGTCCGGCGACTTCGGCAGATCCTCGGCCCTCGGCTTCAGGAGCAGAGTCGGCACGCTCAGCCGGGGAAGGTCCAGGTTGAT
This sequence comes from uncultured Acidobacteriota bacterium, assembly GCA_964494295.1. Lineage (GTDB taxonomy): Bacteria > Acidobacteriota > Vicinamibacteria > Fen-336 > JAGNNV01 > JAGNNV01. The sequence continues at coordinate 5,666 of CAZBTT010000169.1, read as the reverse complement.
GTCCTGGGCGTTGAACTCACACAAGTAACGGACCCAGACGTGGAGCGGCGGTTCTGCAGCCATCCGCCACAATCGGAGACCGAGAACGGGGTTCGCTGAATAGTCGCCGGGCAGGAAGTTGTTGTCGTCCCACGTCTCTCGCGTCACTGTCTTGAACCACCTCGGCGCCATGAACTTGTCCATCGTCGAAACGCGGCGCTCGAGGGTTCCATAAAACTCCTCGGAGCGGGGATCCTGGACGATCATCCGCGCCGAGCCCGCGAGCAGCACGACTGCGCGAATCGCCTGCGGATTCCGCAGCGCCAGCCGGAGGGCGATCTGGGTTCCACCGATCCAGTGACCGATCACCACAGGATCCTTCATGCCTTCGTCGCGAATCAGCTTCTCGATCGCCTCGACCGCTCCCACGGTCCACGTCTGTTCCCCCAGGCTGGTGGTCTCGGGGGGCGACGCCGGGGCCGGCGTGCCGCCGAACCCCGGAAGCGTCACCACGAAGACCCGGTGGTTCATCGCCAGTTTCTCCGCGAGTCCGGCGTAGGCCGCCGCCCCAAAGCCGAAGCCGGGCACGAGAATCAGGGGAGGCGCGTCCGCCGGCCCGCTGCGCGCCACCGCCCCGAGCGTGCCTGCCGGCGCCGTCTTGTAGCCCGGGGGATCACCGAGGTTGTTGAGTTTCGGATCCTGGATCCGGATGCGTGGCGTGGCGGGCTGACCCAAAGCCTCGGTGGCGATGGCCAAAGCCGCCCAGCCCAGAGCCGCCCACTTCAAGAATGAGACTGAAGACATCGCACGTTCCTCCGAACTTCAGACCAGCAACCGACCAACCAGATGGAGACCCACGTCACCGGCCAGGTGAGCGAGGACCGCGAACTGCAGACCGGACTTCAGGTAGATGGATCCCATGACAAGGCCCGCGACCAGGTTGATCCCGAGCACACCCGCCAGCAGGGCCGGACCTACATCACCCGCCTGATACCACGCGGGAAGATGCACGATCGCAAATCCGATCGCCGCCACCATGTTCGCGCACCGGAGGCCGGGACCGCCAAGACCGCCATCAGCCGAACGCAGCGGCCTCATCAGGGAGAGCATCCAGGCAATCAGCGACAGAAGGAACAGCCGGAAGAGAAGCTCCTCGAGTATCGGCGCGTGGAACAAGATGATCGCCCACGTGCCGAGGGGGACCGCGGCATCACGGGAGAGCCTCTCGAGAATTCTCGGCTCGAGAACAGCGATTCCAAACCTGAGAGCGGCGAGCAGACCCACGCCCAGCAAGCCGCCAATCAGAAGAGACTGCGCAGCGGCGCGACCGCCGCCCGGAAGTTCGGCCACGGGCCCGAACACTTCTATGCCGCTTCGTGCCGCGCACCAGAAACCAACACCGAGGACCGCCAGCAATGCGCCCAGACTGATGGCCACGCTCAAGGCTTCGTAGGGCGGGGGCATCGCGAGGAACAGCGCAAGCACGGCCAGGCCGCTGTACGTAGCTTTCATCCTCGAAAGGGTCATGGTTCACTCCGGCGATTGGCGGGGACTGCAGCCAGAGTGACGCATCATCCCGGGCTCTCGTTCCAAAGTCGAGCCGAGCTCGCGAACCCTTTGCGAAACTGTTCCCGTCGGGCCCCAGGGGACGGGCTACGACAGGCAGACTGAGTGGATTGGACAGACACGTCCCACCCGCACACTCGCCGTCCGACGCACCAGTGATCCGCCTCGCGAGGCGGCTGATCACCCGCGGCATCAAATCCGTGTCAGTTGCGATCCCATTAATCCTGAGCCTGTTGTGGTTCGAGCACAACACCCCCCTGGAGTTGCCGGCGCCGACCGGTGCGTTCCGAGTTGGCCGCACCAGCTTGCACTGGGTTGATCGAGGCCGCGCCGAGGTGTTCGCGCCCACCGCCGGCTCGCACCGGGAACTGATCGCCTGGATGTGGTACCCCGCTCAAGCGACGCCATCCCTGGCGCCAGCACCCTACTTCCCCAAGCCCTGGCAAGTGGCCCTGGCGGCCCACGCCGGCGTTTTCCTCACTCAGTTCCTCAATCGCAATCCCGCCCACGTCAAGGGGCACAGCACTTCCGATCCCCCTGTGGCCCTGGCCCGCTTGCCCTTCCCGGTCATCGTCCTGCGATCAGGAATCGGGGCGTTCGCGCTCGACTACACGACCCTGGCCGAAGATCTGGCGAGCCATGGGTACATCGTATTGGGAATGGACGCGCCCTACAGCACGAGCGTCGTGGTCATGCCCGATGGCCGGACCATTCATAAGACGGACGATGGGAATCCAGGCGACGCTCCGATGTCCGAGGAGTTGCGTAGTTCCCGCCTCGAGACCCTCCTCGGCGTCTGGACCGCGGACACGCGGTTTGCCCTCGACCAACTTGAAAGACTCAACGATAAGGAGCGCGACAGTCCCTTCTTCGGCCGACTTGATCTGCGCGCGGTTGGCATCGCGGGCCATTCCTTCGGCGGAGCTACCGCAGCCGAACTCTGTTACTCCGACGCTAGATGTCGCGCGGGCATCGACATGGATGGGGCGCTTTGGCGCAGCGCCGCGAAGAGAGGACTCACCGTCCCTTTCCTGTTCCTGCTGAGCGATCGCGGCGACATCTGGAGCTCGCCGGATTGCGAGATCTGCTCCGGAATTCGCCAGGCCGCTCAGATCCCCGGGGACAGACTCATCGTTACCCTGGCGGGTGCGAATCACTTCACCTTCTCCGACCAGGCGCTCTTGAAAAGTCAGATGGTCATGAGAGCCCTTCGCGCCGCGGGGGTTATAGGCGCACTTGATGGAACTCGCGGGCTCCAGGCCACCCGAACCCATGTCCGCGAGTTCTTCAATGTGCACCTTCGCGGAGCGCCGCGAGCTGCGCTCGATAGCTCCGTTCTGGTTCCTTACGCTCGCATCGAACCGCGATGAGCGCGCCGCCAGGAAACCGCAAGAATGGAGAAGTTCCAGGAATCGGCCTTTTTCTATCGTGCCGCCTGAAGCTGAAGGAGGCTTCCTTATGACTCTTCTTTCTCTCGTTCTCATGCTGGCGCAGGGTGGCGCGATCGCCACCCACCCGGCCGGCAATCTGAAGCAACTTGAAGATGCATCGAAGGGGGGCGATCTCGCGGTCGTCGAACAGCTTCTGACCCTGAACCCCGAGTGGGCGGACGCCCGTGATGCGTCGGGCGTGTCCTATCTCTTTCATGCCCACATGCGACGCCGCACCGAGGTGGTCGAAGCCTTCGCGAAGCGGCGGAAGGTCTACGACGTGTTCGAAGCCAGTGCCCTCGGTCTCACGAAGGACCTGTCGGCGATAGCCAGGGAGCAACCCGCGGCGGTCAACACATTGTCTGGGAACGGCTTCCGGCCCCTGGCGCTTGCTGCCTTCTACTCGCATCCCGAGGCGGTCGCCCTGCTGGTCGGCGCGGGAGCCGATGTAAACGGCTACTCGGTCACGGCCAGGGTCCAGGCCCTTCACGCGGCGGCGGCGAGCCGCTGCCTCGAATGCACGAGAATCCTGCTGAGGGCCGGAGCCGATCCGAACACTCCCCAGGAGGAGGGTTTCCGGCCCCTGCACGAGGCCGCGCTCAACAACGACCGCCCTCTGGCCGAATTGCTGATCGCTCACGGGGCCCTCAAGGAGATCAAGACCGACAAGGGTCAGACCAGCATCGACGTGGCCCGCCACTACGGGAACCACGAACTCGCCGAATGGCTGGCCTCCGTTCCGACCAGGCCGGGGACGGCCAGACCGGAAGTGAAGAAGCGTGAAATCGGGGAGGGAAGATGACCGGCGCCGCCGTCGAACCTTCCGGACTTACCCGGATCCTCCAGATCGCTGTGCCCGTGTCCGACGTGGACAAAGCCATCGCTTTTTATCGCGACATCCTGGGAATGCGTTTCCTCTTCAAAGCGCCTCCCGGCCTCGGTTTCTTCGACTGCGGGGGCATCAGGCTCATGCTCGACGCTCCCGCGCGCGCGCAGGCGCGGAATTACAGCTCGGTCATCTACTACAAGGTACCCGACATGCAGCGGGCGCGACGCGAGCTCGGCGAACGCGGCGCGACCTTCCTCGAAGAGCCCCACCTGCTGGCGAAGATGCCCGATCACGATCTCTGGCTCGCGATCCTCACCGATCCCGACGAGAACCTCATCGGCCTGATGAGCGAGGTTCGTGGCTGAACCACGAAGCCTCGCCGTCACTTGCGCGGGGCCTCCTGGATCTCGTGTTCAGTTCGCGGTTGGCGATCGCCTGCTCGATCTGCGTCCTCGTTGCGGCATTCCTCGTCCTCCCGGTTGCGTTCTGGGTGCTCCCGGCCGCGATCCTCGTGCTGGGCTCCTCTGTTCGGCTTCGGCGAGTCGTCAGCGTGGTGGCCACCCTTCTGCTTCTGATCGCGGCGGGCGGCCTGACCCTTCTCGCCGCATCTCCGCACCGGCAGGCCTCGGGCTTGACCCTGGCGGCCGGATGCCTCGTGACCGGACTCCTGCTCGCCGCGTTTGCGGCGCTGGTCCTTCATCTCGGCGGAAGGTTGCGTGGAGGATCGGGTGGCGCCTTCGCTGCGCCCGGAGCCATGTCCGAGGCGGAATACAACGCAGTCTGCTTGATGCGTCTAACCACCGCGACCGCGTTTGCCAGCATCTTCGACCCCTCAGCGTTGAGGGTGACCTGGCTGGAGGAAGCCGGCCTGCTGTATCTCGTGTTGATCAGCGCCGCGGGCTCATGGCCTCGCGCCTCCGCCGGGGGTGCGGCCCTGGTTGGAACTGCAGTCTTCATTCTCGGGAGCGCGGTCCTCTTTGTCGCCAGCATCGACGGCGGCCCATCGTACCGACGCCTGGCTTTCCGAATCATCCTGACGCTCTTTCTGCACTGGACCATGGTCGCTTCGGCGATCTGGCGATTCGCCGCGGGAGCGAAACGCGAAAAGTGGCGGCCCTCCGGCGGGGTCGTGGCATGACGAGCGAGGTCGTGGCTTGAACGCCCAGCCTCCGTCCTCGTCGCTCGTCCGGCGCCTGCTGGATCTTGTGTCGAGCTCACGCGTGGGGATCGCCCTGTTCATATGCGTGGTGATCGCGGCGGTCCTGGTTCTGCCCGGCGAGTTCTGGGGGCTCCCGGCCGCGATCATTCTGCTGGATGCCTCCGGGCCGCTCCGGCGCATTGTCGCGCTCCTCGCCGCCATCCTGCTGCTCGGGGCGGTGGGGCGAATGACCCTCCTTGCGCTGTCGCTCCTTCCCGCCGCCGGGTGGCTGACCGAGGGCCGAACATCGGCGGACGTCGCCGCCATGAGCTTCGCGGCGGGCCTTCTGATGGCCGGCGCCACGGCGCTCTTGAGACTCATGGCCGCGAAGTTGCGAAGGGGGACCTCGACGGGAGTCCATCAACCAGCGCCGATGTCGACGGCCGAGAACAACTCGGTATTTCTGATGCGGGTCGTCACCGCGGCCGCATTCTTCTCCTTCTGGGATCTTGAATTCGGAGCGGAGAAGCCGACGCTCGGAATCTACGCATTCGATGCCCTCCGAAAGCACCCGGAGCTTCACGAGCCGAGGCTCGATGATGTGGGACTGCTCTACCTGCTCCTCATCGCGGCCGCGCGCTCATGGCCCCGCGCGGCGTCCGTCAGTGCGGCGATTGTCGGGGCCTGGGTTCTAATCTTCGGAAGCGGTTTGCTCTTTCTCGCC
>CAZBTT010000168.1:0-9040 GCA_964494295.1 uncultured Acidobacteriota bacterium | reverse complement strand
CGATCTCACCAAGCCGCCCGTGGACAAACTCGAGAAGGCGCTGCACATCTATTACGAGGACCTCGTCGAGTCGCTCGTCGATTCCATCCGCAAGGCGGTGGCCAAGGCCGACAAGCTCCCGCGCGCGCATCGTCCGCTGCCCATAGTGATCGCGGGCGGAACCGCCAAGCCGAAAGGCTTCAAGGAACTCTTCGAGAAGTCGATGAAGTCGCGCCCGTTCCCGGTGGACATCTCGGAGATCCGTGTCGCCGCCGACCCGGTCACCGCCACCGCGCGCGGCGCCCTCATCGCTGCGCTGTACGAGAAGTAACGTCTCTTGAACAAGAGGCTCAAGACCCGCTTCGGCGGGTCTTTTTTTCTCTCCTGCTTCTCGCGTCGCCCTTCGCGGCGCCGCTGACATACGCCCAAACCGGGGAGGCCGCCATGAAGGGGAAGTCTGTTCTTTCACCCAGAGACGCCGCCCTCGATCGCTTCGCCGCCTTCTTCAAGGAGCGCTCGGCCGCGCATGGAGTCGTGGGCGCGAGCCTTCGCGTGGTTCCTCTCGGCGCGCGGGCCGTCCAGACCTCATTCGGACTCAAGGACCGCGCGACCGGAGCCGCCGCCGACGAGGCCACGATCTACCACTGGGCCTCGATCACGAAGACAATGACCGGCATCGCCATCCTTCAGTTGCGCGACCGCGGACGTCTCTCCCTCGACGATCCGATCCTCAAGCACGTGCCTGAGCTTGCCGCCGTCCACAATCCGTTCGGACCGACGGGCGCAATCACACTGCGCCACCTTCTCTCCCACACCGCGGGCTTTCGCGCGGGCACCTGGCCTTTTGGCGGAGACAAACCCTGGCACCCTCATGAGCCGACCGAGTGGGCGCAGCTCGCGGCCATGATGCCCTACACCGCGGTGGAGTTCGCTCCCGGATCGAAGTACAGCTACTCGAATCCCGGCATCGTATACCTCGGACGCGTGATCGAGACCCTCGCGGGCGAGCCGTGGGAGGTTTACGTCCAGAAGAACATCCTCACCCCGCTGGGGATGACCCGGGCGTTCTTCGACCGCGCTCCCTATCACCTCCTCGACGATCGTTCGCACAGCTACTGGTTTTCGAAGGGGAAGCTGGAAGAAGCGCGCTTCGATTTCGACACCGGGATCACGGTATCGAACGGCGGCCTCAACGCGCCCCTGGGCGACATGGAGGCTTACGTGCGTTTCCTCCTCGGTGAGGCGAAGACCACGGAAGCCGCAGCGGTACTGAAGCGCTCGTCCATCGAAGAGATGTGGACGCCGGTGGCGCTCGTCGAAACCGTGGGCGAGGACCGCGTGGACATGGGCCTGTGTTTCTTCATCGAGAAGCGGGGACGCCGGAAACTGATCGGGCACAGCGGCAGCCAGAACGGGTTCATCTCGCATCTCTATCTCGATCCCGCGGCGCGCGCGGGTTACGTGGTCTCGTTCAACACCGACGCGACCGACGACGTCGCTGTCCCGAACACCCGCAAGCTCGATGCCGAGGTGAGGGAGTTCTTCGTGGCGAATGTGGCAGGGGTCCTCGAAGCCGCCGCGAACGCGCCGGCTCTGCCATCGAAGGTGAAACGCTGATGGCGGCGAAGCACCCGCGCCTCGCCCTCACCGTGGGCGATCCGGCCGGCATCGGCCCGGAGATCGTGCTCAAGGCTCTCTCTCACCCCGAAGTTCCCGCGGCTGACTGGGTGGTCTACGGTTCGAAAGAGGTCTTGAGAGTCACCGCGTCGCGCATGGGTCTTCCCTCGGTCGAAGCCTCGGGCGCTTCGGTTGTTGATGAGGGCGGTGGGGAAGTGGATCCCGGTGTGGTGGACGCGGAGGCGGGACGGCAGGCTGCCGTCGCGGTGATGCGGGCGGCCGAGGACGCCATGCGGGAAGAGGTGGCTGGCCTCGTCACCGCACCCCTCAACAAGGAAGCGATGCACATCGCCGGCTTCAACTATCCCGGCCACACCGAACTTCTGGCCCATGTCGCCCACACTCCCAATGTGGCCATGATGTTCGTGGGAGGGAAGATTCGCGTCGCTCTGCTCACCATCCATGCTCCGCTCAAGGATGTGCCGAAACTCGTGACCACGGCGGCGATCGTCCGCGTGGCGGACCTCGTGCATCGCGCGCTGCCCCGTTTCGACGCCGGCCCGAGGAGAAAGATCGCGATCGCCGGCCTCAATCCGCACGCGGGCGAAAACGGGCACATCGGCCTCGAGGAGCAGGAGGTCTTTCCCCCCGCTCTGGCCGCGCTCCGCGAGAGAGGGGTCGACATCGAGGGCCCCTTTCCAGGCGACACGCTTTTCGTGCGCGCATCACGGGGGGACTTCGATGCGGTGATCGCGTGTTACCACGACCAGGGGCTCATCCCCGTGAAGCTGCTCGCTTTCGGCGAGGCGGTGAACGTGACCATCGGCCTGCCCTTCATCCGCACCTCCGTCGATCACGGAACCGGTTTCGACATCGCGGGCAAGGGCGTGGCCGACGCGGGGAGCCTGCTCGCCGCCATGCGCCTCGCCGTCAAACTCGCGAGCGACTGAAGACGACGCGGCCGCGGTGGGCCGTTTGACTCATGGTCCGGGAGCCGGATAGGGGCGCATACTTGACCTTGTCCCGAGGAGGCCATCGCCATGTCTGAAGTCCACAGTGCCTATCCCGTTTCCGTGCGCTGGGAGGGCGAACGCCGCGGCCTGGCCACGAGTGTCGATGGCCTTCCCGAACTCCCGGTCGCCGCACCTCCGTCTTTCGGCGGGCCGAAAGGCGTCTGGTCCCCCGAACATCTCTTCGTGCTCGCCGCCGCCACGTGCTGGATGACCACGTTCCTGGCCGTGGCGCAGAACTCGAAGCTGGAGTTCGCCGCGCTCGATTGCCCCGGCACCGGCACGCTGGAGAAGGGAGACGATCGCCGGTTCTGGATCTCGCGCATTGTCCTGAGGCCGCGCGTCACGATCCTTCGCGAGGAGGATCGCGAACGCGCCATGCGTCTCATGGAGAAAGCCGAAGCCGCGTGCCTCATCAGCAACTCCATGAAGAGCGCGGTCACGCTCGAGGCCGAAGTGCTCGTGGGCGCGGAAGTGGCGGTCTGAACCTCAGGCGGGTTCGGCCTCCATGCGGTAACCGGTGCCCCGTACGGTGAGCAGGATCGTCGGATTCGAAGGGTCGGCCTCGAGATACTTGCGCAGTCGGACCACGAAGTTGTCCACCGCACGGGTTTCGGTGTCCGGATGCAGGTTCCACACTTTTTCGAGGATCTCCGCCTTGGTGACCACGGAGCCGCGTTTTTCGTAGAGTAGCCGGAGCAGCCCCGCTTCGAGGAGGGTGAGACGGATCAGGGATTCACCCCGCCTCACCTCGAAGTTGGCGAAGTCGACGCGGTTCGGCCCGATGGTCACGATCGTGTCCCCGCCGGGCGTGGACGACCCCTTCGTCCACTCACGCCTGCGAAGCAGGCTCTTGACCCGGGCGAGCAGGACGGTGAGATCGAAAGGCTTGGGAAGATAATCGTCGGCCCCTGCCTCGAGTCCCTCCACGACATCCTCCGGCAGTCCCTTGGCGGTGAGCATCAGGATGGGCGTGCGGTTTCCCGCCTGGCGCGCCGCTCGCACCACGGAGAAGCCGTCCATGTTCGGCATCATCACGTCGAGGAGCACGAGGTCATGGCCCTGCGAAGATTGGCCGCCGGGGGTCTTCAGCAGGTCGCTCGCCTCCTGTCCGTCCGCGATGCAGTCGACCGAATAACCCTCGACCTCGAGATTGAAGGCGATTCCCCGGGCCAGGCTCGCCTCGTCCTCGACCACGAGGATGCGCGCGGCCCCGTTTGGTTCAGGCATGAGCCACCTCCTCGCGAGGTTCGGCGAGTCCGTCCTTCACCACGCCGGGAAGGTGAAGGACGAATGTGGTTCCCCGGCCCTCTCCATCGCTTTCCGCCCGCACTGTGCCGCCGTGCGCCTTGACTACCGACTTGCCGATGAAGAGACCGAGCCCGGTTCCGGTTCGGGACCTTCGAGCCTCGGATCCGATCCGGTAGAACCGGTTGAAGATGAATCGCAGGTGGGCCCGGTTCATCCCCACGCCCCGGTCCTCGATCGAGAGACGGGCGAAGCCGTTCGCCTCCTCGCGCAGACGAACCTTCACCTCGACCTGCTCGGTGGAGTACTTGACCGCGTTGTCGAGCACGTTCAGGACCGCGGTCTCGAGAGCCGTGGAGTCACCCTTGAGCAGCAGGCTCGAGGGCCCGGTGTACGCGACTGCCAGCTCACCGAGCTGGTTTCTCGTGCGGGTCAGGGCGGAGGCGTGCTGGACCAGTTTCGCGAGATCGATGGTCGGCGGATTCACCACCGCCCGGTCGGCGTAGAGGCCGGCGTTGAGAACGTTGTTGATCGTTCCGTTCAGGCGGTCGAGATCGGCCCGCATGGTCTTGTAGAACTCGTCGCGTTGATCGATCGAGAGGGTATCCGCGCGCAGCATCAGGGTATCGAGATAGAGACGCAGGGAAGAAACGGGAGTCTTGAGTTCGTGGGTTACCGCACTCACGAAATTCGACTGGCGTTCGTTCAAACGCACCTCGCGGATCAGGAGCGTGAACATGAGGCCGAGGCCCGAGATCAGGAGAAGGAAGAGGACGAGGCCGAAGAAGTAGACGAGATAGCGCGCGGTAGGGGAGGTCTGGAGGGCCGCCTCTTCGCTGCCGATGAGCTGCCAGCCGACCGTGAGCAACACGGCCACGAGCAGCAGGGTGACGCCGATGGTGATGTGGAACCATGTGCGTCGCCTCGGGGCGGACAGCTCGGCCTCGGCCATCCTGACTCCTAAAACAGCTTGAAGATGTCCGGGAGGACCCTCAGGATCCGGCCCCGGGTGAGATACCGCCTGGAAAACGACAGCCTGGACAACGCGAACAGCCGCGCGAGCACGAAGGGGTGATGGAACGAGCGCAGGGCGCCTGCCATCATCGACTTGAACTCCGGCCCGTACGGGTACCACCACACCTCGCCGCCGCGCGACATGTCGCGGGCCACGTATTTGGGCTGGGTCATCTCACGCAGACCCATGGCACCGTGCGTCCGCCCCACGCCCGAGGCCTTGATCCCGCCCCAGGGCGAGGTCGGTTCGCTGAAGGTGTAGACGTGATCGTTGATCGTCACGACACCGGCCTGCAACTCGCGTTCGAGCCGGGCCGCGGTGACCTCGCTGGTGGTCCAGCCGCTCGCGGTCAGGCCATAGGGCGAGTCGTTGGCGAGGCGGACCGCCTCGTCGAGCGACTTCACGCGCATGATCGGCAGGACCGGGCCGAAGGTCTCGTCGCGCATGATCGTCATCGTGTGATCAACGCTCGTGAGAACGGTGGGCGGATAGAAATATCCCGGGCCCTCCGGACGGACGCCGCCGGTCTCGATGCGGGCCCCCTTGGCGCGGGCGTCTTCGACGTGCGCGACCACGATCGCGCGCTGGCGCTCCATCGTGAGAGGGCCCATGTCGTTGTGCGGGTCGAGAGGATCGCCGTGTTTGATGGCCTTCGTTTTCTCGATCACTTTCGCGATGAAGGCGTCGGCGACTTCCTCCTCGACATAGACCCGCTCCACTGAAGCGCAGGTCTGGCCGGCGTTGAGGAAGGCCGCCCACACGATCCCCGAGGACGCACGCTCGAGGTCGGCGTCCCAGCACACGATCGCAGGATCCTTGCCGCCGAGCTCGAGGGTCACCGGCGTTCCCTGGGTTGCGGCGGCCGCCATGACTCTGCGGCCGGTGGCCACACTTCCCGTGAAGAGGACCTTGCGGAAGCGCGGGTCGGTCACGAGTCCCGCGGCAACCGCGTCCGAGCACGCGATGGTGTTGAGGACGCCGCGCGGAAGTCCGGCGCGGGTGAAGAGATCGCCGATGGCGAGTCCGATCAGCGTGGTGGCGGGAGCGGGCTTCAACACCACGGTGTTTCCCGCCATCAGCGCCGCGCTGATTCCCGTGATCGGGATCGAGAACGGGTAGTTCCACGGCGTGATGACGAGGACGGGTCCCATCGGCGCGAACTCGATCCGCGCGCGCTTGTGACCGATCAGGAAAACCGCGGGCTCGGTTTCCTGGGGAGCGAGCGCCTCCTCGCCATGATCGGCGACGTGCTTGAGATGATCGAGGGCGGGCAGGATCTCGGCCAGATGCGCCTCGGCAACCGGCTTGCCCTGCTCGCTTGCGATGAGGTTCGCCAGACTCTCGGCCTCGGCCAACAGCAGGGTGCGCACCCGGTTCAGGCACTCTCGGCGCTCCGCGAATGATGTCGCGGACCAAAGAGGAAACGCGGCGAGCGCCGACCCCACGCCCTCCGCGGCCTGGGACGCGTCGAGGAGCGAGAACGAACCGATGGGAGCGCCCGTAGCGGGTGAGACCGCGTTCAAGACGCCGTCGTTTCCCCTGACCCGGTCGCCGCCCACGACCGAATGCGCCACCGCCTGAGGCGCCGTGGGATCGGCCTGCAGTGTGGAACTCGCTTCCATGACGTCTATTTTCACCCTTTTCCGCCGAAAGCGCCCAAAGGGTTCGTGTTCAAGGGTCGGCGGCTACAATCTCCGCGTGAGCAAAACCGAGGGACCGCCCGAAACGCCGGAGTCTCGGGCCGAACTGCTGGGCGCCAACTCGTCGTTCTACGAGTCGCTCGAGACTTTCGACCTGGCGCGCATGAAGGACCTCTGGTTTCGGGGAGAGGGCGTCCGCTGCATCCACCCCGGCTGGGAGGCGATCAACGGGTACGACGCCGTCATCGATTCGTGGGATCAGGTCTTCCGCAACACCGGCTGGATGAGAGTGACGCCTACCGATATCGCGACGTGGCGGGTCGGCGAGCTGGGCCTTGTCTATTGCGCCGAGAACATCACGGCGAAACACGACGACGAGGTGGGCGTGGCGGTGACCATGGCTACGAACGTCTTCCGTCAAACCGACCTCGGCTGGCGGATGATTCTTCACCACGCCTCCCCGGCGCCGGTCGAAGTCACCCAGCCTTTCAACGGAACGCTCCAGTAACCCGCAAGGAAAGGCGCCATGAAGACCAGGATGCCCACCCCAGAGACGGCTCTCCCCGGCCGCGAGGATGAGATGCCGGTGCCTCCCGCCCATCATGTGCTCGGGACGCTTCTGCGCGGTCCGTTCCCTTCGGGCATGGAGCAGGCCGTCTTCGGGCTGGGATGTTTCTGGGGCGCCGAGAAGCAGTTCTGGAAGATCAAGGGCGTCTACACCACCGCGGTCGGATACGCCGCCGGTTTCACGAAGAACCCGACGTACCGCGAAGTGTGCTCGGGCCGCACCGGTCACAACGAAGTGGTCCTCGTGGTCTTCGACCCGAAAGTCGTGAGCTATGCGACTCTGGTGAAGGTCTTTTTCGAATCGCACGACCCCACTCAGGGGATGCGGCAGGGGAACGATGTCGGGACTCAGTACCGGTCGGGCATCTACGTCTTCTCGGCCGATCAGCGTGCTCTCGCGGAGGCCGCGAAGACGGCTTACGCGGCGGCGCTCGCGGCGGCAGGGAAGGGTGAAGTCACCACCGAGGTCCTCGACGCGCCGCCCTTCTACTTCGCCGAGGACTATCACCAGCAGTACCTCTCGAAGAACCCGAATGGCTACTGCGGACTTGGCGGCACTGGCGTCTCGTGTCCGATGCCGGCGCGGTAATCGAGCCCCCGAAAGAACAAAGGCGGCCTTTTGGGGCCGCCTTTTTCGGATCCGGTGGAGGCTTGCTTAGAAACTCGCTGGCTGACAGGTGTACGCGCCGCCCACCCAGGGCGTGCGGTCAGAGATCAGGACGTCGATGTGCTGGGAGAAGTTCTGATCCTCCTTGACGCGAAGCTCGTCGTGTCCGAGGGGTTCGGCGCACAGGCCGTAGAGCTGAGTCAGACGCCGCCCGAGCGCGGCCATGTACTCGATGTTGTCCCGGACGTCGCCGTTCGAGAAGAAGAGTCCTGGCTGCGTGCGGGTGAGGTCGGCCTGCGTGGCCTCGATCTGCACACGCCACCGAACCGAGCCGCCCTCCCGGCAACACTGTGCGTCGCAGTTTGGGAGCCGCGCGAGGTTACAGGTCAAGTTGTTGGTAGTCGGAGTCGGCGTCGCCGCGGGCGTGGCGGTGGGGGTCGGAGTGGCGGTCGCCGTCGGGACCGGAGTCGGCGTGGCCGAGGGTCCGCCGGTGGTGACGTCACCGATGCCGTCGCCGCAACTCGCCATCAATACCGAGAGGGCGATCATCGCCCCAAGAGTTGTCTGTTTCACAGTCGCCAAGCCTCAATCTCAATCTGGAAGTGTCTACACATTTGCCGCAGGCACGAGGTCCCGCCATCGAAGTGCGGCACTATACCGCGACTACCCGTGGCGTCCAGTGCCCAGGCTCACACGAGATCTAGGGGACTACCGGAGGTGCCCGACCTTCGACTGTATGAACGCCCTCAGGCGTTTGAACTCGGCGACATCGGCCCGTCCGAGGGCCAGGACCGCCTCGTCGGCCTTCACGGCCAGGGCCTCGTGGCCCTCCCCGCGCAGCTCGCGGCCGGCCAGCGTCATCTTCTCCGCGATGCGGTCGAGCGACCCGACCTCCGTGGCGTTCAAGGTGGCGAGGATCCGGTCGAGGGGGGTGGTCATGGGACCGGGGAATCTATCAGTCCCGTTCGATCGCCGTGATAGTGTCCGGGAGGCATCGGGATTGTGGCGGCTTGCTGCCGGGGTCCCCTGCTCCAAACGAAAAAAGCGAGGACATCTTGTCGAACGAGTTCGATCTCACGGTTATTGGAAGCGGTCCGGGCGGGTACGTTGGAGCCATTCGCGCGGCCCAGCTCGGTCTCAAGGTCGCGGTGGTGGAACGCGACCCGAAGGGCGCAGGCGGAACCTGCCTGCAGCGGGGCTGCATACCCACCAAAGCGCTCCTTCACACCGCCGACCTTTACGAGGACTTGAAGAACGGTAAGGACTTCGGCATCCTGGCCGAGAACGTCGGCATCGACTTCACCGCGCTCATGTCGCGCAAGAGTCGGATCGTGACGCGCCTCTCGAAGGGGATCGA
>CAZBTT010000167.1:3078-9104 GCA_964494295.1 uncultured Acidobacteriota bacterium | reverse complement strand
GAAGTCCTGGTAACGCAGTGCCGACGCGGGAGGCGCTCCCGGTGCGGCAACCCCCCAGCGGCGCACGGCCAGGCGTCGCCCTGCCCTGGGCAGCGCTCGCGCTCGCCCTCGTTCAACGAGCTTCCTGCTGAGAAACCCGTTCGAGAACGCCCCATTCCAGCCGGTTTCTGAAGTGGGCGTTTGGCCCGAGGATAGAGCGGGGCCGGGCGCTGCTGGGGGTTGCTTGCGCCGGGATTTCGGGCGCGAGTCACCGAAGGTCCGTCCGCGACCTTTGCGACCGATAAGCCGAGCAAGGAGGCACACGATTCCGAAGTCCTGGTAACGCAGTGCCGACGCGGGAGGCGCTCCCGGCGCGGCAACCCCCAGCGGCGCACGGCCACGCGGGCCACCACTACCAAGCCGCGAGATCGCTTCGTCGCCCTCGTTCAACGAGCTTCCTCGCGATGACGACGTGGGGTTTCTCTCACCAGTCACGGACCTTGGTCCGTGAACCGACTCGCAATGACGAGAGGTCCAATTGGCCTAGTGGTGAGCCGGGCACGTTTGACGCATGCCGAACCCTGGGTGTACTTTGGCCGGACTCACTGAATCGAGCAACTCATGAGGACACGTGTGGGCGTTCTTCTTTCGAGTGCACTGGCCATCGCGCTTTCGCCGCTGCCGGTGGTGGCCCTTCAGGAGAGTCCGCCCGCCAGCCCCGCGACGCCGCTGGTGATCCGGGTGGGCGTCGACCTGATTCAGATCGACGCCAAGGTCACCGACAAGCTGGGGCGACCCGTCACTGACCTTCGCGCCCAGGACTTCATCCTCGAGGTCGATGGCGAGCGACAGCCCCTGACGAACGTCGCGTATTTCGACGGCGCGGAAGCGGCTGCCGCGGCGGCTGGAAAGGAAACGTCCCTCGCCCCGGCGGCCGGCTCGGACACGGATCACAAGGTCGTCTTCCTCATCGACGACCTCAACCTGTCCTTCGACAGCATGTACCACACCAGGCGGGCCCTGACGAAGTTCGCTTCAGAATGGGACGCCCAGCGAACGCAGGCGGCCCTGCTCAAGACCAGCGACAAACCCAAGGCGATCTCATTCTTTCTCACCCCCGACCAGTTCGAAAAGGCGGCGGCTAGTCTGCGCTACACCACCCGAAGCAATCAGGGCATCCAGTCGAGGCCACCGATCGTGGAAAGCATGGCGACCGGCAGGAGCGCGGCGAGGCTTGGCGGCGGGCAGGGTGCCAAGAGGGGGGCGGCTCCCGACGTGGAGACCGCGACTGAGGTGAACCAATCGAAGGTGTCGGCGAATCTTAAGCAGCGGATGTTCAGCCTGGTTTCCACGATGAACATCCTTCGGTCGGTTCCGGGGCGGAAAGCCGTGGTCCTTGTGAGTGAGGGCTTCCCGACCGCCCCTCAGGGCGCGGATCCGCTCGGTTTCAAGACGCCCCTCATCTCCCTGTTCTTCGGCAACTCGGAGAACCGCGCCGCGGTGGCCCTGACGACGGAGGTTGCGAATCGAGCCTCCGTCGTCCTTTACACGGTGGATCCCCAGGGTCTGGTGGTCGACTTCCCGAACGCCTCCGAGGAGGATTTCGCCGTGTCGGCCAGACTGATGCGCGCCCGCGCTCTGGCCCGCTTTGACAGCCAGGGCTCTCTCCAGGATATGGCGGACGCTACCGGCGGCCTCGCTATCGCCAATCGGAACGATCTACCGGGCGGCTTTGGCGATGTGCTCCGCGATCAGAGGGCCTACTACCTGATCGGCTTCGAGCCAAAGGCGAACACGTTCACCAAAGACGCGGCAAGACCGAAGTTCCACAAGATCAGACTCTCGGTCAACCGGACCGACGTTCGCGTCCGTACCCGCGACGGGTTCTATGGCGTCACCGACGAGGAGTTGAATGACCGGGCTCCCATGGGGCCGGGCAAATCCTCCAGGCAGTAGTTGGCGCGGGGCGAGCCCACGGCGTTACGCGCCGGTGATTGTGATCTTCACCATCTGAATCGGAGTCGAGGGGCGGTCGCCGGCGTCGGTCTTCGTCGAGCCGATCTTGTTCACCACGTCCATACCCTGGGTCACGCGGCCGAAGACCGGGTGCTTCGAGGCGCCGGGCGAGAAGAAGTCGAGATAGCCGTTGTGGACGGTGTTGATAAAGAACTGACACGACCCGCTGTTGGGCTGTCCGGTGTTCGCCATCGACAGCGTGCCCGGCTCGTTCGAGATCTTCGCGTTGGCGGGATGCTCATCCTGGATGCGCCCGTAGGGTGAATCCCCGGTTCCCGCGCGGCGGCTCTGCGGGTCCTTGCTGTGCGGGCACCCGAACTGGATCATGAAGTTCGGGATGACGCGGTGGAAATGAAGGCCGTTGTAGAAGCCCTCCTTGGCGAGCTTGATGAAGTTGCCCGCGGTGATGGGCATGACGTCGCTCAGGATCTCGGCGGTGAAGCTGCCGAGGGAAGTCTCGAACGTCGCGGTTGGATTAGCCATTTCGGTCTGGTCCTTCAATTTGAGGTTTGGGGGGTTGAGTGAGGCCCAATGAGACGAGCCACATGAGGAAGAGTGTTCCCGCGGAGACCATCGGGGGCCAGGCGGGATTGCGGTCGTAGACGAAGCCGCCAAGCAGCGGCCCGATGATATTGCCGAGCGACATCGCACTTTGATTGATGCCGATGATCCGGCCGCGCGCGACGTTTGGGGCATGGAAGGTGAGAAGAGCCGCGGCGCTCGGCATGGCGATGCCGCCGCCGATACCTGCGATGGCCGAACCCGCGGCCGCCGGATACATCCGCGGGAAAAACGCCATGAGGGCGTTGCCCATCACGCGCAGGAAGCCCCCCGCGATCACCGCGCGCGCCTCGCCGATCCGCCGGACCACCGGACCGATCACCAGCGCCTGCGTGGCGACAGTCACGAGGCCGACGAAGATGAAAACCACGCCGGTGGCGCGCTGGACGCGCTCGATCGACCAGTCGGGAAGCACGACCTTGTCGATCCACAGGATGAAGACGGAGTTGAACGCAAAGACCGCGATCTGACCGAGCAGGCCGATGAGCAGGATCCGCGCGATCTGGGGGTGACTCACGATTTCCCGCGTCGAACGTTCCGGGACTTTGACCGCACCCGACCGCTTCTCGGGAGGCAGTGACTCCTTGAGCATGAAGATGGAGAGCAGGATGGTGCAGATGGACGCGGCGGCCGCGAACATGAACGGGATCCGCGGTCCGTAGGCGGCCGACATGAACGCCCCAAACGCCGGACCGATGATGAAGCCGAGGCCAAAGGCCGCGATCACGAGGCCGACGCTCTTCGCCCGGTCCTGCGCGGGCGTGATGTCGGTGAGATAGGCCTGCGCGACCGAGATGTTGCCGCCGGTGAGGCCGTCGATGAGCCTCGCAGCGATGAGGAAGACCGGCGACAGCGCGACCGCGGTGAGGATCGCGCCGGTCAGGGTTCCGAATTGCGACGCGATGAGCACGGGTCGGCGGCCGATCCGATCGGAGAGCCGGCCCAGCAGGGGCGCGGCCACGAACTGGGCCGCGAAGAAGAGGCTCGTGAGCCCGGCGATCTCGATCCCGGAGAGCTTGAAGTAGCCCTCGGCGTAGACGGGCAGGACCGGGATGGTGATCCCGAGCCCGATGACGTCAACGAAGACGATCAGAAAGATCGGGAATTTGGGCGAGCGAAAGAACCGGGTCATCGACAAGGACGGCGGAGGTTACTGCGTCACGCGCGGTCTTTGCAGATTGAGCGACCAGTCGTAGGTGGTGAACTCGATCTTGAGACGCGCCTGGGAGAAGGCGTTCTTCTCCCCCGTCCCGTCGAAATAGGGGGCCACGAAACGGAGGATCGCGGCGTCGGTCTTGCCGAAATCCTCGCGGTACCAGTCGAAGATGGGCGAGAGGTGGATCACGCTGTTGCCGAGGTCGAGACGATTCTCCGTCTGCCGGTCGCGAAGGAACGTCCGGGTCTGATCCTCGAGCTGCTCGTTGAGTCTCCGCCCCTCGTAGGCTTCAGTGCGCAGGGGCGGGCAGGATATGGCGGCGCAGACGAGCGCGGCGTGAATGCGCGGCTCCTTGAACTCCACCCGGATGATCTTGTGCTCGACGTCGTCGAGGGTCAGCTTGCGACCCGCGGCGCGCACAATCTCCTCCTTCCACGGGCCCTTGCCCTTCACAAGGCCCAGGAACATGTTGATGTTCCGAATGGACTCGCGCTCGTTGTGCTTGTTGATCAAAGCGATCGTGTAGGCGTTGTAGACGTTGATCCAGAACGCGAGCCGGTCGTCTTTCGACATCCCCTCGAGCCGGGCGGA
The DNA here is from genome assembly GCA_964494295.1 of uncultured Acidobacteriota bacterium. Taxonomy (GTDB): domain Bacteria; phylum Acidobacteriota; class Vicinamibacteria; order Fen-336; family JAGNNV01; genus JAGNNV01. The sequence continues at coordinate 4,801 of CAZBTT010000167.1, read as the reverse complement.
TGCGAGGGAGTCGAGATACCTCGGGAACTCCGGCGCCTTCTGGAACGCGTCATAATCGACGAGGCCGTGCTGCACGTGAGCCCGCAGCAGCGTGCTGAAGGGAGCATGCGGCGAGGAGGCGTCCGGGGCCGCCTGCGGCAGGCCGAATGCCGCGGAAACCGAAGCCGCGAGCAGCAGGACTTGGGGGATCATCGCGTTATCCTACGTTTTCCACCCGCGTTGAGCGGTTACCGATGACCACAGAGCCACCCTCCCAGATCGGTCGATACCGGATAGAACGCGAACTCGGTCGCGGAACCATGGGCGTCGTCTATCAGGCGCGCGACACCACCCTCGGCCGGACCGTCGCGCTCAAGACCTTCGGGGCCATGGCCGCGATCGCTCCGCACGAGCGGGAGGCCTTCGAGCAGCGGTTTCTGTCCGAGGCGCGGATATCCGCCACGCTGGACGACCAGAACGTGGTGGCGGTGTACGACGTCGGCCGCGACTTCGACTCCGGGCTGCTCTTCATGGCTCTCGAGTACGTGCGCGGCGAAACCCTCGCCTCGGTCCTGGCCCGGGGCGCCATGCCCTGGGAAGAGGCGGCGCAGATCATCGCCAAGGTAGCGCGCGCACTCCAGACCGCGCACTCCCACCACATCGTGCACCGGGACATCAAACCCGCGAACATCATGCTGAACGGCACGGGCCAGCCCAAGATCATGGACTTCGGCATCGCCAAGGCGAGCGCCGCGCAGCTCACGGTGGCGGGCCAGATCTTCGGCACCCCGGCCTATATGTCGCCCGAGCAGGCGTCGGGCGAGGAGGTCGACGGCCGCTCCGACATCTTTTCCCTCGGAGCGGTGCTGTACGAACTCGTCACGAACGTCCGGCCGTTCGAAGGCCCGACCATGGCCGCAACCCTCACGAAGATCATCCGTGACGAGCCCCGGCCGGCCTCAAGCCTGGCCAAGGTTCCAAGGACACTCGACGCAGTGATCGCCCGCGCGCTGCGCAAGGAACGCAACGCCCGGTATGACTCGGCGGCCCACTTCGCGACCGATCTCGAATGTGTCCTCGAAGGCAAGCCGCCCCTTCACGCGACTCAGCTCGGGCCCCTCGATACCATCGCGCTGAACGCGGTTCATTCACCCAAGCACACGGTCACACAGCCACGTGTGGCGCCTTATGCACCGAGTGACGCCGGGGCGACCGCCGAGGACACCTCTCGAAAGGGAAATCTCCGGCTCGCTGGCGCGGTGGCCCTTGGGATCGCGCTTGGCGTGGGTGTGGTTTTGTTTCTGCAAAGACCGGCGCCATCGACGCCGGACGAAACTCCCATCACCCCAGCCCAGACGGCCAGACCGGAAACCAGTACGGTTCGTCCCCCCGGGCCGACGCCCCTCCCGACACGAATCCCGACGCCGGAGCCCACCGTCCCCGTTCTTTCGGTGCAGGGCTCGGGACGCGCGGCTCGGGTCACCCTCGACCTCAAGCACTCTTTCGCGAGCGGCACGCTTCGGGTGAAGGTCGATGACCGCGTCGTGTTCGCGAACAGCATCATGGGGATGCCGACCAAGGTCCTGGGCGTGATCAAGGGCTACGACGGCCGCTTCGGCACCGACCTTGTGATTCCTCCGGGCGAGCACGTCATCAAGGTCGAGGTCCGGTCCGGGGCCGCCGAGTTCATCGAATCGAGAACCGTCAAGCTCGCCGCGGGGGAAACAAGGCGGCTTCTGCCCCC
>CAZBTT010000167.1:0-3068 GCA_964494295.1 uncultured Acidobacteriota bacterium | reverse complement strand
GGGGGGAACGAGCGTCCACGCGCGCCTGGAAGGGCACTCCCGCGGCCCTGCCACGAGTTCCGACCCGTTGGGCGTCTTGGTTTGAGACGGCCGGCACCACCGCCGGTCGCCCTGAATCGCGAGGAGGCCGCCATGTCGACACTCTCACTCGATCTGCGAGGTTCGAGTCCTTCGTTTCCCTCGAAGCCCGCCTCAGGAGCGTCCCTCTCCCTGTTCATCCATGGCGCGGGGATCGGCGCTCTCGTGCTCGTTCCTCTCCTGACGACAACGGCGCCTCCGGAGACCGCGCACAACTTCCAGGCGCCGCTCGTCAAGCCGATCACGGTGATGCTTCCTGCCCCTTCCTCCCCACGCCCGCGCGGCCCCCGGAAGGGCGCCGCGACGCGTGCCGCGCTGGCCGCGGTCGCGGACCTTACTGCTCCAAAGGACACACCGACGCTCATCAGCGCGAGCGACGTCCTCGACCCCGACCTCGCCATGACTCCTGGCTCGGTGGGAACCGGCGACGGGGGCCCGGGGACAGGCGACGACGTCGGTGTGGACTGCGCTCTCGGCGCGCTCTGCGGGGGAAGTCCGGTTCCGGCGCCGACCAGGGCGCTCGAGCCACCGCGAATCGGTGGCCTGATTCGCGAGCCGAAACTCATCGACTCACGCCCGCCGCAGTACCCCCCGGTCGCCCAGGTCGCGGGGGTCTCGGGCCAGGTGATTCTCGAGGCCCACGTGGGCGAGGACGGACGGGTTCTCGACGTGCGGGTCATCGAGGGCCACCGTCTTTTCGACGAAGCCGCCCTGGCCTCGGTACGAAGCCGCCGCTACGAGCCGCTGCTATTGAACGGCGTCCGGAGCGATTTCCTTGTGACCATCACCCTGACGTTCCGCATCCGGCGCTGAGACGCGCGGCGGTGCGGCCCGGTACTCTTCGAGGTCGTTCACGAGCCGGGTGGCCGCGACCACGAAGATCGGGACGGCGAAGATGTTCATGAGGGGGAACAACAGGACGGATGCGACACCGAAGCCCAGAGTCTCGGGTCGGAACCGGCGATGGAACTCGTGTCGTTGCGTGAAGTCCATTCCGCGTCGCAGCAACACCGAATCGGTGTTCTGGAAGGCGACGCGATGCCCCGTGAAGCCAAGGGCGAGGAGAGGGCCGAGAAACGGAACCAGGCCCAGCAGAATGGCGACCGGCGCGCCCATGGCGAAGTACGCCGCGGTCTTGAGGGACTGAATGATCTCCCACCGCAGTCCTTTCGAACCCGGGGGCGTCCGGCCCGAGACCTCTTCCACCCGCTGTGAGAGCTTCTCGAAGAGCGGGCCCACGAGGGTAAACGCGATGGCGAGGGCCAGCATCGCTCCCGCTGCGAGACTCCCGGCCCAAAGGCCGGTGACCACAACGAAAGAAAGCCACGGTGGAACCGTGCGCAGGTAGCCGCCAAAGAAGGCCTGTTCGATCCGGCCCGCCCAGAAGGCTCCGGAGAAGATCCCGATGACGAGAAGGCCTGCGGCGACGATGAGGGGGGACACCGCCACCGGCCAAAGTCGGGGATTGCGGACGAGAAACAGGGCGCCGCCCGGGATGTAGGAAATACCGGTGAAAAAGCGGACGAGCGGGGTCAGAGGTTCGGGCACGGGCATGAAGAGCGAAGGCTAGCAGCCCGTGGTGAACGCCGCACCCAGCACCGGGCGGCTACGATTCCGGAATCGTGCCGATCGACCCGGTGGTGTCCGTACCGTTCCTTCGGATCACATTCGTCCCACGGGATTGAAGCGTCCCGCCCGCGGCGCTCGAAAGACCGACCGTGTTTCCAAAGACGTGCGATCGACCGATCCGGACTGTGCCCGAGCCGGATGTCTTCAGGCCCCCGCCGTTCCCGAACAATTCCGACCGGTGGACTTCCACGGTTCCGCCCGACACGGAGATCGCATCTGTCGCGTGGCCAACGAACGCCGACTCGCGAACTGCGACCACTCCTCCGGCGACATCGAGGCCGGTCCCGTTGCCCTCGAATCGGAGACCTTCGAGCGCGACGGTCTTCGAACCCCCGCCGAGCTTCAGGCCGATGGAGTTCGCGGTGAACAGGCTGGCCGACACCGACACCGTCGCCGGGCCGCCCGTTCCCAAATCCAGACCGTTCGTCCAGGAATCGAGCGTCGTCTCTTCGATCGACAGGCTCGCCGCGGTCACGAGGGCCACGCCATTGCCCGCGCCATTCCCCTTGAGCGTCAAGCCTCTCAGCACGACGCGGCCACCGGGGGCGTGCACAACGATCGGCCTGCGGATGAACGCGACCGTGCCCGAGGGAGACGTGATCTTGAGGCCCTTCCCGATCAGTATCGACGCCGCGGACCCGTCATATTCGCCGGGACTCAGCACGATCACCTCGCCATCGGCGGCCACCTGCGAGATCGCCGCAGTGAGGTTTCGGCAGGGTGTGGTCTGAAGTGAGCAGTCGTTGCCATCGGCGCCGCCGGTGGCCACGAACACGCGGGCGGCCGGCAGCGCGTCGTCATTCGTGATCGTCCCGATTCCCGAACCGTCCAGGATTGCCGCATTGGCGGGTGCGGAGAGGGTCACGAGGAACGTCTCATCCGACTCGGCGGTCACGTCCCCAAGGATCGGTACGGAGAGGGTCTGGCTCGTGACGCCCGGGCTGAAGGTCAGGACAGTGGGGCCGGTGGCGGTGTAGTCGAGACCGGCGGCGGCGCTCAGGTCGGACGTGGACGCGGACACCGTGATCGTCTGAGAACCCACCTGCGAGAGAGTCACGGTGAAGACCGCGTTGCTGATCCCGGTGTTGCCTTCCGCGATCACCACGTCGGAGATCGAAAGGGCGGGAAGACCGCCAACCGAGCCCACCCAGAAACCGCCCGAGACGGCGTAGACGCCCGCGCTCAGAGGACCCGAAGCGTCGTGCTGCCCAATCGTCCCCTTGAGAGCGACTCCGCCACCGGCGCCGGCCCCGCCTCCTCCGTCGATGGTGTGCCAGGCCCCCGCGAAATGCTGGGCCTTGGCGGGTGTCACGCCGGGCCCCACGAGGAGGCACGCGGCTAGTGGCCGGGACACCTGCCGG
>CAZBTT010000166.1:0-9136 GCA_964494295.1 uncultured Acidobacteriota bacterium | reverse complement strand
ACGCCACCGAGACCACCGAGATCTACGACCGCGACGCGGCCTCGTGGACCAACGGCGTTTCGATGAACCGTCCCCGTTACGCGCATACCGCCACCCTGCTCGCAAACGGCAACGTGCTGGTCGCCGGCGGTCACGATGACAGCGCCTCGATCGGAAGCGCGCTCATCTACGAACTCAACACCGGGACGTGGCGGGCCACGGGATCGCTCAACGTCGATCGCATGAACCACACCGCGATCCTGCTGCCGAGCGGCAAGGTTCTCGTCGCCGGAGGCATGAGCGACCAGAACGAGGTCCGCCTGACCGCGGAGGTCTACGATCCTTCGACCGAAACCTGGTCGCTCGTCGGGAATCTTTCGACCGGCCGCGAGTCGCACGCCATGGCGCTTCTCGACGACGGGAGCGTGCTCGTGGCGGGCGGGGGACTCGAAACGGGCTCGCTCGTCACCGAGGTGTTCGACGGCCTGGTGGGAGTGTGGCGCACGACGGGCGCCTTGAACGCCGCACGTTACGGTGGATCGCTCACGGTGCTCTCCGGTGGGCGTGTTCTGATGGCCGGTGGCCACGCCGGCGGGTCGAGCGAGATCTTCGACCTCGGGCACCTCGACGCGCGCCGGCCGATCATCCAAAGCCTCGGCGGAACGCTCACCGCCGGTTCGTCCTACACCGTCACCGGTTCGAAGTTCGGCGGCGGCCCGGAGGCGAGCGGCGGCGGGACCAACGCTTCGGCCTCCAACTATCCCCTGCTGGAGCTGCGTTCGCTTCAAGACGATCAGGTCCACCGCCTGACCCCGGCCCCCGCCCCGAACTTCGCCGCTGATCCCCTGAGCCTCAACATTCCGAGCCTTCCCGCCATGGACCCGGGGTTCTATCGCGCTACCGTTCGCCGCGCCGGGGTGCCCAGCGTGTCCGCGATCGTGTCCGCGCTCTGCACGATCTCGATCACGTCGCACCCCTCGGCGCAGAGCGCCGCCATCGGCGCTACGGCGACCTTCTCGGTGACCGCGCCCGGCGCGCTCTCGTACCAGTGGTTCAAAAACGGCCTGGAGATTCCAGGGGCCAACGGCGCCACCTATACGACACCCCCCGTCACCGTGCCCGACGCGGGCGCGCTCTACAGCGTGAAAGCGATCGGAAGGTGCGGGGAGCTTCTCTCGACCGCGGCCATCCTCAACATCGCCGACGTCACCCCACCGGAATTGACGCTCCTCTCACCCACCGGTGGTGAGTACTGGCTCCTCTCCACTCTCAACGAAACGCCGCAGACCGAAGTGGTGTCGTGGTCGATGTCCGACAACGTGCGCATCTGCCGCGTCGAAGTGTCGCTTCTCGCGTCCACTGGAGGGGGACCCTACGCCCCCGTCCCGGCGGGCGGATTCTCGCCCGCGGCGGTTGGTCCGGGCGGAGTCTGCGCGAGCCCAGGTGTCACCACTCAGTCCTCCATCTACACGGTTCCCGTCGATCCTCCTTCGGGGACGCCGGGTTCCCTGTACAAGGTGCAGGTCAGGGTCATCGACCTTGCGGGCAACATCACGGTTCGAGAGACGCCCACGCCTTTCTATATGGTCCGGGAGAACGCCGACTCGGTGAAGACCCTCATCGTCACCAACCTGAAGCGCCTCCAGTCGCGATTCGGCGCCGGCACGGACTACACCGATCTTCTGCTCCGACTCAACGAGTTCGCGAGCCATCCCAAGGTTCAGGGTGTGCTTCTGGATGTCGATCAGCTCAGCGACCTCGGTAACCCCGCCACCGGCCTCTACAAGGCCTGGGACGACGACCCCACGAATCCCGACCGCGCGAACCAGGTTCTCCTCGGCTGTCCGGCGACCACCATCCCGGGCTGCACATCGGTCAAGACCGGTATCCAGGAATACGTGCACGACCTCCTGCGCGACATCTATACCGGCGTCCGCTACATCGTGGTCGTGGGCGACGACAACATCATCCCGATGGCGCGCCTCACCGACCGCGGGTTCCTCTTCACCGAGTCGAACTACACGTCGCTTCAGCCGGGGAGCCCGGTCGCGAGCGCTCTGGCCGCGAACAAGTACCTCTCCGACGATCCCCTCGCGGTGCGCGCGACCACGAGGCCGGACCAGCTCGCGGGCGCCTTGTTCGTTCCGGATGTGTCGCTCGGCCGCCTCGTCGAGACTCCGGCCGAGATGTCGAAAGTCATCGCGACCTTCATCTCCCAGGACGGTCTGCTCGATCTCGACCTGATCACCGGTCCCAATGCTCACAAGGTGATGGTCACGGGCTATGACTTCCTGACCGACATGTCGAAGAAGATCCGGACGAGCTGGAAGAACGCGCTCAGCGTCAGCACGCCGGACAACTCGCTGACCCCGGTCGACGGCAGCCTGATCGGCGGGAACTGGAACCTCGGGTCGACAGCGGCTCGGAAATCGGAATTGCGCACGCACATTTCCGGAAACGGTTTCGCGCGCTACGGCGTCTCGGCCCTTGGAGGCCATGCGAGCCACTTCGAGGAGGGCGTGCCGGGGACGAACCCGTTCGACATCCAGGGCCTCGACGTGCGCGATATCTACGGCCCCGACGCGTGCGGGACCGCGGGCCAGAGCGCGGTGGATCTTTCGGGCGGAGTCGTCTATTCGGTCGGTTGTCACGCCGGCCTGCCCGTGCCGGGGGCGTGCGCCGCCGCGACCGGAGGCGGCGCGCGAACCCTGGACCTGCCGCAGACCATGCTCTCGCGGGGTGTGGTCGCCTACGTTGCGAACAGCGGTTACGCCTGGGGCCTCAAGCACGGCATCGGCTACGGCGAGCGGTTGATGGAGCTGCTCACCGAGGAAATGACGCGCGGCGGCACCGTGATCACGGGCGACGCGGTCCGGCGCACCAAGGTCCGCTACTTCCTCGAGACCCCGCGCTATGACGGGTACGACGAGAAGACGCTCATGCAGTGGACGTTCTTCGGCCTGCCGATGTACGCGATCAAGTCGACGGTGGCGGGCGCTGACGCGCCTCCGCCGCCCTTCAGCGGCAAGCCGCCCTCCGCCGACGTCAAGTTCAAGACGACCCAGCAGGGCGGCGTGCGGATCACCGCGAATCCGAGGCCCGTGGTTTCGTTGCCCCCGCCTCCGCCCTATCTCACCCGGGCCGAGGTCAACTTCGATTTCTCGGCCGCGGGTGTCTACCGCAAGTGGAACTCCGCGGGCGACGACGTCTCGAACATCCCTTCGGGCTGCCCCGATCTGAACGGCTGCTACTACACGCTAAACAACCTGGTCGAGCGGTCGACGGGCGCTTCCGACCTGCCCGTGCAGCCGTACTTCATCTATGACTCCCGCCTCTCGGGAACGAGTCAGCACGGCGTCTTGTGGAAGGGCGGGGTCTACGATCAGGAGAGCAACTGGGTTCCGATCTTCGCCGAACTGCAGTCGAACGGCGGCGACGGTTCGAATCACGGCGTCCTCCCGCGCGAGATCATCCTCCAACCGGTTGCCCCACGCATCGTGCCGGGCGGCGACAACGAGGATTGCCGTCCCACCGACATCGAGATGAACAGCACGGTAGTCGGCGCGGGCGAGGCAGTGAAGAACGAAACGAGCGGCCTCTATTCCACGGAACGACGGTACCGTTCGATCAACCTCGAGGTCTTCTACTTCAACGACACCCGCAGCACGCAGCCCACCTTCAAGCCCAATTGCGATCGTCAGGGTCCGAGCATCGGCCCCGGGCCCTTCGCCGGGACGTACCATCAGGTCACGGGCTCGACGGTCAACTGGTCGATCCCGGTTACCGACATCGAGGCGGACGGTTCGGATGTCTGGCGGGTCCTCGTAGTTGTGAACGACAACACGGTGGATGGTCAGGGCCGCGGACGCTGGGTCCCGATCGAACTCGAACGCGTCGCGAACTCGACCACCTGGACCGCCACCGAGTCGTCATTCCCGCCGGGCGGGTCGCTCACCTACGTCGTCCAGGCCGTCGACCTCCGCGGCAACGTCTCCTGGATCCAGTATCAGGGCGTCACCGCGCCCACGGATCAGTTGCGCGCCGCCGCTGTGGCGGCCCCGGATCTTCCGGCGAGCGGCGTTCCCTACGGCATTCCTCTTCCCATCGCGGTCACAATACCGCTGCCGTCGCTCTCGATCGACGATGTCCTGGTTACGGAAGGAGACGCGGGCGCCGTGAACGCGACCTTCACGGTGACTCTCTCCGAATCGAGCCCCGACACCGTGACCGTGTCGGCGGTCGCCGCGGCGAACAGCGCGACGTCAGGCGCCGATTTCACCGCGATCGGGCCGCTGACCCTCACCTTCCCGCCCGGTGTGACCACGCAGACGCTTGTGGTGCCGGTCCTCGGTGACCTGTTGAGTGAAGGGAACGAGACGTTCTTCGTGAACCTGTCCTCGGCGACCAACGCCACGATCGCCGACGCCCAGGGCACGGGCACGATCGCCGACAACGAGCCGGGTCCGCCCGCTCGCGTCTTCGTCTCACCCACGGGCAGCGACGCCTTTGACTGCGCGAACCAGAACACCCCCTGCCGCAACCTCGCAGGCGCCATCACCCAGGTCGCGATCGACGGGGAAGTCATCGTCCTCTCGTCGGGCGCTTATGACACCGCGCCGATCGCCATCACGAAGGGTCTCAAGATCTCGTCTCCCGCGGGGGCCGTGGTCTTCATTACGCAGCCGATCACCATCAACGCTCCGGGCGGACGCATCGCATTGCGCGGCCTCACCATCGAAGGGACGGGGACCGGCAACGGCATCACACTCACCGCGGCCGCCGCCTTGTCGATCGAGGACACTACGATCGGGCGCTGGGCGAATGGCCTGCAGATCGGCAACGCCGTGGCCGCGCAGGTCTCGATCGCGAATTCCGTCTTCCGCGCGAACACCGCGGGCATCCGGGACAGCGGGGGCGCCGTTGGGAATCGGATCTCGGTGGAAGACAGCCGGTTCGAGAGGAACACGCGCGGGATCGAAGTGCTCGCCGGCGCGTTCATGATCCGGGAGTCGGCGTTCATCGGCAACACCTCGCGCGGCGTGGTGGTCGGCCCGGGCTCCGCGACGATCCACCGATCGGAGTTCTCGCAGAACGCAACGGCGGTGGCGACACTGAGCGGCGGGACGGTCAGGCTCAGCCGGTCGCGCGTGTTCGGAAACACCCTGGGTCTCTCGGCCGCCGCCGGCAGCACGTTCCAGTCGGCGGGCACGAACGTCGTTCGAGGCAACACGACCCAAACGAGCGGGACGGTCGCCCTCATCCCTGAGCAATAGAGCCCACTCGGCCAATGTGACGAATGCCGCAGGGCGGCCGAGGACCGACGGTCGGGCCGGTGGGGGATTCATTAGACTCCCCCCATTCGCCGCGCATAGCATCTGCATCCGCTGGTCGTCTCGCATCAGTCGCCCATCGGAAGGGGAGGGACATCCGTGAAATCGAAGTTCTGGGGCGTTTCGAGTCTGGCGCTCCTCTTGGCCGCTCAGGGAGCCGGAATCGCCGGTGCCCAGGACCGGGCCGCGGCCGACCGCGCCCTTTCCGCGATGCGGGCGGCGGCCACCGTCGACCTCACCATCACCCGGTCGCCCCGCTCTGGCCTCGCCACCTTCGTCGCGGCGCCCGCGGGCCGTTCGATTCCCGTGCCCGCTGCTTCGGCGCAGACCGCCAGGGACCGGGCGCTCTCCTTCGTGTCGGCCTACGGCAATGCCTTCGGGCTGCGGGGGAGCCAGGACGTGGCCGTGGTCCGCTCTGAGCGCGACGATCTGGGCATCGACCATGTGCGTCTGCGCCAGGTGCGCTCGGGGATCCCCGTGACGGGGGGCGAACTGATCGTCCACATGCGCGGGAATCAGGTGCTCGCCGCGAACGGGAAGACGCTCGACGCTTTCGAAGGCGTGAGCCTCGATCCCACGGTCACGTCGCTCGACGCGCTCGGCGTCGCCCGGCAGTTCGTCACCCGCGCCTTCAACGCTCCCCTTGCTCAGTTGAGCGCGCCTCGTCTCGAGATCTTCAACCAGGGGATTCTGAACGGGCGGACGTTCCCGACGCGTCTCGCCTGGTTCGTGGAGGCCCGCGGGCGGGCGCTGCGCCAGTTCATCTGGATCGACGCGCGCAACCGGATGATTCTCATGAACTTCTCGCAGCTCACCGACGCGAAGAACCGGACGATCTACGATGGCGCCAACACACCGGCCGCTCTACCGGGGACTCTGATCCGAACCGAGGGCCAGGCGGCGACCGGTCCGGCTACCTTGCCGGATGCGGTCAATGCCTACAACTTCGTCGGCAACGCGTACGACTACTTCTCGAGTCAGCACGGGCGCGACAGCTTCGACGGAGCCGGCGGCGAGATTCGCTCGACGGTCCGCTATTGCGACCTCGCCCCTGGGGAGCCCTGTCCCTACGACAACGCTTTTTGGGATGGCGCCCAGCTGGCCTACGGCGCGGGCTTCCCGGAGGCGGACGATGTGGTCGCGCATGAGTTCACCCACGGCGTCATCGAGAGGACGGCGAATCTCTTCTATTACATGCAGTCGGGCGCGCTCAACGAGTCGTACGCGGACATCTTCGGCGAGACCATCGACCAGTGGAACGGAAACAGCGAGCCCGGAGGCTCGCGCTGGCAGCTGGCCGAGGAACTGGTTTCAGGCGGTATCCGGAACATGCTGGTGCCGAACCTGGACGCTCTGGATGATCCCGGGAAGATGAGCGACACGGAGTTCCAATGCGACACCGATCCCATCGCCCAGGACAACGGGGGCGTGCACTCGAACAGCGGCGTGCCCAACCACGCCTTCGCGCTCATGGTCGATGGCGGCGGCTACAACGACTTCACCATCACGCCCCTGGACCCGAGCCAGGCCGTGAGCATCCTGAAGGCGGCGAAGATCCAGTACCGGGCGCTGACTCAGTACCTCACCTCCGCCTCCGACTTCCTCGACAACTACAACGCACTTCAGCAGGCCTGCACCGACCTCATCGGCACGTCGGGCATCACCGCGGGCAACTGCGTCGAGGTCAAGAAGGCGCTCGATGCCGTTCAGATGTCGAACGTCTGGCCGTGTTCTCCCACCCAGGCGACACCCCCGGCGCTCTGTTCGGCGGGCCTCACGCCGCAGAACGTCTTCTACGACAGTTTCGAAAGCGGCCTCGGGAACTGGACGATCAGCGGCGACGGCGGCACGTGGTTCCGCACCAGCAGTTCCTCGAACCCCCTGAACCAGGGGAATCCGACGAAAGTGGCCTACGCGACTCACGGCGTCGACAGCCTATGGGGCTACAACCAGGGCAACGGGAGCACCGCGGTTCTCTCGACGATCGGCAGGAGCGCCAATCAGACGATCCCGGCGGGAGCCCGGCAGTACTTCAACCACCCCCACGGTTTCGAAGACAGCGCCGGTGTCTTCTATGACGGCGGGCTAGCGGAGTACAGCACCGATGGTGGTACGAACTGGACCAGCCTGAACCCGCTGAACATCGGGGGCGCGGCTTACGGTGGCTCCATTTTCAACGGAGCAGGAAACCCCCTGGGCGGACAGCCCGCCTTTGTCGGCGACAGTTACGGCTTCACCGCATCGCAATACGACCTCTCCGGCCTCGCGGGACAGACCCAGGTCCGCTTCCGTTTCCGGATCGGCGCCGACGACATCATCGACGACTACGGCTGGTTCATCGACGAGTTCCGCGTGTACACCTGCGAACCGCCGCTGCCGCCGACCGTGGTCACGCTGGCCCCGACCGGCGTCACCTTCGTGAGCGCCACCCTGAATGGCACCGTCGATCCGAATGGCCTCAGCACCACCGCCTACTTCGATTTCGGCCTCACCACGAGTTACGGCAGCCAGATCCCGGTGGCGGCGCAGCCGGGCTCGGGCACGGGCGCGGTGGCCATCACCGGTTCGGTGACCGGCCTCAGTTGCGGGCAGACCTATCACACGCGCGCGGTCGCCACCAGCTCGTCCGGCACGACCAATGGGAACGATGTCCTCGTTCAGACCGCGGCCTGCGTCCCTCCGACGGTTACTACTCTGGCCGCCAGCGGAATCACGGACACGGGCGCCACGTTCAACGGCACGGTGAATCCGAACAGCCTCAGCACCACCGCGCTTTTCGAATACGGCCTCACCACGAGCTACGGCTCCCAGGTTGCGGTCGCGGTCCCGCCGGGTTCGGGCGTGGCGGCGGTTTCGATCACCGCCTCGGTGAGCGGCCTTGCCTGCGGCCAGACCTATCACGCGCGTGCCGTGGCGACCAACTCGTCCGGCACGACGAACGGGAGTGACGTTTCGTTCCAGACTTCCCCCTGCGCCCTTTCGATCTCCGATGTGATCGTGACCGAAGGCCATGTGGGTAACACTAACGCCGTATTCGTAGTGACTCTGGCCAGCCCCAGCGCCTCGACGGTCACGGTATCGGCCATAACCTCGAGCATCACCGCCACCCCGGGCCTCGACTACACCGAAACCGGCCCCCTCACCCTGACCTTCAACCCTGGCGTGGTTTCGCAGAACTTCACGGTGCCGGTCATCGGCGACACCAGCCTCGAGAGTGACGAGACGTTCCAGGTGACATTGTCCTCGCCAGTGAACGCGGTCCTGGCCGACGCGATCGGCATAGGGACCATCCTGGACGACGAATTGCCCACGCGCACGTTTGTCTCCGCGAGCGGCAGTGATGCGGGGAATTGTTCGGTCCAGACCACGCCGTGCCGGAACATCAGCGGCGCTCTCCCGAAGACGGCCCCCGACGGCGAGATCATCATCCTCACGCCGGGCGAATACGAGACCGCACCGCTCGCCATCACCAAGGGAATCAAAATCACGTCGCCTTCGGGCACCGTGGCGTTCGTCCGGCAGCCGATCACCATCAACGCGCCGTCCGGCCGCGTGGTTTTGCGCGGCCTGACCCTCAAGGGCGCGGCGGCGGATGAAGCGATCACGCTGGTGTCCGCGGGGTCGGTGTCGATCGAGGACGTCACGATCGACCGATGGGAAGCCGGCCTCTTCCTCGCGAACACCGCGGCGACTCAGGTGACGATCCTCAACTCGGCGTTCCGCGCGAACGTGGTCGGCATCGGTGAGAGCCTTGGCGGACCGGCGAACGTGGTCACGATCGAAGACAGCCGCTTCGAGGGGAATACCACCGGCGTTGGGATCCAGGC
>CAZBTT010000165.1:0-9152 GCA_964494295.1 uncultured Acidobacteriota bacterium | reverse complement strand
AATCGGTCCGGGTGGCGCGCCGCGAAGTCGAGAAGGGCGGGCACCGCGTCATCAAGTTCCGGCAGCCCCTGGGGGCGCGGATGGACGATGATCGTGCGAACACCGATCTGATCGAGGATCGTCATCAGGCGTTCGTCGGGCCATCGAAGGGCCGCCTCCATCACGAACTCATGCCAGGCGGGCCGAAAACTCGAGAATCCGTTCGCCATGGGGAGGCCATGGATAGCTGCGGTGTGCAGCCATGCGGCCTCTTCACGCCTCAGTCTTTGAAGGGACGGAGGGAACTCCAGAATCGGCCCGACTGCGGGCCCCTCCTTCTCGATCCAACCGTACACCTTCGGAAGTTGCGCCCTGGTCGGCACCACCCACGTGTCGAGCGGCACGGACCAGTGCTCGGCAAAGCAGCCAAGGGATAGGACCGAGGCCCAAATCCACCTTCCGCGTTGGACGCGGCGGAGCATCAAATGCGCGCCTGCCGCCGCGACCAACGCGAGGGCCAACCGCGTGAACATGAGAAAGCGAGAAGGAACGCGGGCTTGTCCAAGGCCGGGCACAGCAGAAAAGAGGGACAAGGGTCCGGGGATTTCCCCCCATGGCGTCTGGATCACCGCGCCGAAGGCCAAGACAAGTGCGGCGACACCCATGAACACCACGGGCTTGAGCCCGGCCGCGTTCGCGGATGCATCACCGCGCCCGCTCACGGTCAGAAACAGAAACAAAACGGCGAGGACCAAGGGCAGGAAGCCCGGGAAGTAGAGCGCATCGTAGGCCATGCGCGGCCGCCCGAGGAGGTCGCCATAGATGAGGTTCGTCGGGAGCACCTCCGTGAAGAAAGAGAGGCTGATCTGCTGCGCCTGAGGCCGTGAGGCGAGAACCGGATCCAAATGGAGACGCTGTACAACGTTCACGGGGATGACGAGGGCCGTGGCGAGAACCACCGCCGCTGCGGTCCCAAGGAGGCGCTCGCGAGCGCGGGTCGCACCGCCCGCGAGGCCGATCCACAGCGGAGCCGAGAGGATCAGCAAGATGGCAAGAAAGATCTCGAAGTACGTGCAGGAAAGCGCCTGCATGGCGAAGGCGCAGCCCATCAAGGTGGCATCTTTGGTCCGGCCTCGTTTGCAGAAGCGAATGAGGTAGAGGATGCAGAACGGCGTCCAATGACTCGCCACAATCTGGATGCGGGCCGCGGAGTCGTAGTTCGCGGTAGTGAAGGCGAAGACCGAGGCTGCGACTAAAGCGGCGGGGGCGCTGCCGGTGATCTCGATCGCGAGCAGGAAGGCTCCGAGAGCAGAGAGGCCAAGGAGCAGGATGTAGGTCAGATTGTAGAGAGTGACGTGATCCAGACCGAGCACGCACAGGGGGGCCACTTGAATTGCGAGGCCTAAGAGAGGCTCGGTGTAGAGCAGCGATGCCCCGTCCGGGTAGAACATGTTGCCCCGGAACGGGTCCCAGGGCTGAGCCAGCCCACCACACATCTCCTTCAAGGTCCACGCGAAGACAAGCCCGTCGGCATTGTTGGGCAGGCGCGTGTTCAAATCGGTGCTCAGAGGCTGCGCGGCGGCGTAGGCGGCCACCAGGAAGGCCACGATCAGCAGGGCGGTGACGGGGCGCTGGGATGCGGCTTGCCGGCCTTCGGTGAGCACGATCTTCGGGATGATAGCGAATGTGAAGCGGCCGCTTGCCCGAGGGCTTCGACCTACTCCGTCCGCATCACGGTCATCGGATTCACGCGCACCGCTCGCCTCGCCGGGAGCAAGCTCCCGCCGATGGTCATCAGCGTGACGAGAGCCGCGGCGGCCAGGAAGGCCGGCGCGTCCAGAGGATCGAGCCCGGCGAGCAGTGCCGACATCGACCGGCCCGCCGCATAGGCGAGCACAACGCCGGCCGCGACACCCGCGGCGGCGAGGCGCAGACCGTCGTCGACGACGAGACGCACGATGTGGCCCTTGTCGGCGCCGAGTGCGATACGAACGCCGATCTCCTGCAGGCGGCTCGTGACACTGAAGGCGATGAGGCCATGAAGGCCGACCGCGGCAAGAAGAGTCGCGATGAGAGCGAAGGCCTGCAGGATCTTGAGCTGGGTCGAGCGCGAGGCGGTTTCTGCCTCGAGGATGCTCTTCATGGTGCGAACGTCAGAGACCGGAACCAGCGGATCCGCGCGCCTGATGATGTCGCGCACCGCGGGAGCCAGTGTCGCGGGGTCTCCCGCGACCTGTACCGCCAGATCCTTGGGCGCGTAGAAGGGGACCCAACCGTCGTTGACTTGCTGATGCCCGAGGTAGACCTGAGGTTCGCTGATGCGTTCGAGACCGCGCACCTTTACGTCCGCGGCCACACCCACGATGAGCCGGTCCTCGAAGGTGACGTTCACCACCCGGCCGATCGGGTCCTGGTCCGGCCAGTAGCGCCTGGCGAACGACTCGCTGACCACGATCACGGAAGGGGCGGTTCTCGTGTCGTAGGTGTTGAAGTCACGGCCCCTCAGCAGCGGAATACCCAAGGTCTCAAAGTAGCCGGGCGTAATGAACCTCATGATGGCCTTGTCTTCAGCCCGGTTCTCTTCACGTCCGGGGATTTTCACATCCCATATTCCTCCTCGCATGATCATCGGGAGGAAACTGGTGTAAGCGGCGTTTTTGACTCCGGGCAGAGCGCGCACTTCGGTGAGGACGGCTTCATAGAACTGGGCCCGCCGGGCGGTTTGGGCATAGCGAGTGGTCGAGAGCGATGTGCGTGCAGTCAGCAGGCCTTCGGTGGTGAAGCCGGGGTCGGTGCCCTGGACCTTCCACAAGGCGCGGATCAAGAGTCCGCAGGAGACGAGGAGCACGACGGAGATGGCGACCTCGGCGAAGACCAGGGCTGAGCGCATGCGGCGTTTTCCTCCCACCCCGCCCCGGGCGCCCTCCCGCAAGCCGTCAAGGCTGTTCTCGCCATTGAGCGCCAGGGCGGGGATGATCCCGAAGCCGATTCCTGTGGCAAGTGTCATCAAGGCGGCGAAGGCGAGGATCCGCGCATCGATCGCGGCGATGTCGGTGAGGGGCAGGTTCGTGGGCGCGAGCTGGGCGAGAAGAGGCGTCGCCCCGTAGGCAAGTGCGATTCCGAGCGCGCCGCCGCACAGAGCCAGAACCACGCTCTCCGTGACGAGTTGGCGGACGAGGCGTTCGCGCCCCGCCCCGATCGCGGTTCGAACCGCGAGTTCCTTGCGACGCTGCAGCGAGCGCGCGATCAGGAGGCTCGCAAGATTCGTGCAGGCAATGAGCAGCACGCAGAGGGCCGCGCCAAAAAGGGCCACGAGGAGCACACGGGCCTGGTAGGGAGTCTGATCGCGCAGGAAGGCGAGGGTGAGGTCGTTCTCCTTGGGATAGGTCGCCTTGAGGCGCTCGTTGACCACCTTCATACCTGCACGCGCTCCATCGATGGATACGCCCGGCTTCAAACGACCGACGATCCCGAGGTAGTGATTGGTGCGGTCCTCGAAGTGTCCCGGGGTGAATCGGAAGGGCGTCCAGAAGCGCACGGCGCGATTGGGGAAGGAGAACGAGCGTGGCATCACCCCAACGACGGTGTAGTTCTGATCGTCGAGCCGGATGTCCTTGCCGACTGCGGCCGCGGCTCCGCCGAACGCCTCGAGCCAGAGGCCATAGCTCAGGATCACCGTGCCCGGAGCGGCTTCGCTGTCTTCCTCGGGGGTGAAGAGGCGTCCGACCTGGGGGGCCGTCCTCAAGACATCGAACATGTTGCTGCTCACCCACGCTCCGCTCACCCGCAGGGGCTCACCGACGCCGTTCAGGTTCATTGACGTCGTGGCATAAGCCCCCATGTCCTCGAACACGGTGTTCATCTGCTTCCAGTCGCGGAAGTGCGAGGGCGAAGGTTCGAAGCGCGAGTAGCCGGGTTCGGCCTGGTACAGGCTCACGAGCTTTTCGGATTCGAAGAAGGGCAGTTCCCGAAAGAGCACACGGTCCGTGACGGAGAAAGC
The DNA here is from genome assembly GCA_964494295.1 of uncultured Acidobacteriota bacterium. Classification (GTDB taxonomy): domain Bacteria; phylum Acidobacteriota; class Vicinamibacteria; order Fen-336; family JAGNNV01; genus JAGNNV01. The sequence continues at coordinate 5,173 of CAZBTT010000165.1, read as the reverse complement.
TGCGGTGGTAGCGGCGATTCCGAGGGCCGCGACAACCACCGCGGTCAGGGTGAAGCCAGGTGTGCGCAGAAGGGTCCTGAGCGTGAACTTGAGGTCCTGGCCAAGAATGTCGAGATGCGTCAAGAGCGCGTTCTGAGCAACGTCGCGAATCGCGTTCAGCCAGACGCCCAGGAAAGCCGTGGCGCCGTCCGCCGTCTCGAGACGCGCACGGAACATGGCTTTCATGTCGTCGCCGTATTCCTGTCGAAAGGACTTTGGATAGAGGAGGAGCAGCGCGTTGTACAGCTTCATCAGATCTTCTCCGGAGCAAGGCCCGCGGCACGCGCGAAGCCGACGAGATCGTTCAGACGTTGGGCCTCGGCCCGGGCGACAGCACTGCCCAGGGCGGTGATTCGGTAGTAGCGGCGTCTCTCGTCGTCGAGTTCCGGCGCCGGTCTCTCGCGCATCTCCTCGATGAGGCCGTCTTCAAGCATGCGTTGGATCGATCGATACAGGGTGCCCGGACTGAGCCGCAAAGCGCCACCGGTACGGGCCTCGACATCCTGGATGATCGCGTAGCCGTGGCGGCCTTCTCCCGTCACAGCCAGGAGGATGTGGAACGTAGCCAGCGGGAGGGGCAGGAACGGGGTGGGGTCGAGAATTGGGCTATTCACAGATTGAGTATATCCATGTTGGATATATAGACGAAGATCATGCCCACGAGGTTCCCAAATTTCAAGTTATGCCTTTAAAGACCGTATATGTTGGCACTTAACAGACAAAGGCGAAAATTTTACTTGCTTAGTTGGAACATCGTCACGATACTTAACGTCGTTACGTCACAGCACGGAGTTAATCGACATGGGAATCGCAGAACGAAAAGAGCGAGAGAAGGAGGATGTGCGGCGGAAGATCCTCGACGCCGCCCACGACCTCTTCGAGACCCGTGGCTACGAGAACGTGACCATGCGCGCGGTCGCGGACGCGATCGAATATTCGCCGACCACGATCTACCACCACTTCGCGAACAAGGAAGACCTCGTTCAGGCGCTGTGTTTCGCGGACTTCGAGAAGCTCTCGCAGGCCATGGGCGATCGTCCGCTGCCTGAAAATCCGATCGAACGGGTCCGAACGCTGGGCCATGCCTACGCAACCTTCGGCGTGGCGAATCCCAACCATTACCGGTTCATGTTCATGACCCCGGGCGACTGGAAGAAACACGCGAACGAAGACGACACGCCGCCCGCGCGTTCCTACGCTTTCCTTCGTGATGCCGTCGTCCAGGCGATGGATCAGGGCTACTTCGAAAAAGGCGACGTCGATCTCGTGGCGCAGATCCTGTGGTCGGGGATCCACGGCGTGGTCTCGCTCATCATCACATTCAAGCCCGAACAGTTTCCGCGCGTCCCGCCTCGCCCCGGTCTCATCGAGGCGGCGATGGAAGCCACGTTGCGCGGCTTGCTGGTCGCGCCGAAGGAAAAATGATGGTCTCGCTCGCACGCAAGAACCTCCTCCACGACCGGATCCGCTTCGCGATCACTCTGGCCGGCGTGGCCTTCGCGGTGACCCTGGTCCTCGTCCAGGTGGGACTTTTCCTTGGTCTTCTGGGCAAAGCCACGGTCACGATCGAGAACTCGAACGCCGACATCTGGATCGTCGGTCGCAACACGCCCAACATCGACTTCGGGCGGCCGATTCCAGAGACCCTCGTCCTGCGCGCCCGCGGCATCCTCGGTGTGGAGCGCGCCGAGAACGCGATCGTCCAGTTCCTCACCATCCAGCTCCCCAACGCAGCGACCGAGAACGCTCTCGTGTACGGGATTGAAGATGGCCCCTTCTGGAACCTTCCGTGGAAGGTCGAAGCGGGACGCGGCGGGGCCGACTTGAACCGGGGCTTCAATCTCGTCATGGACCGCTCGGCGAGCCGGCGCTTCGGCGGATTCGAGATCGGCGACTACCGGGAGCTCAGCGGCCGCGGCTTCAAGATCATCGGGCGGAGCGCCGAAGCGGAATCGTTCACCACGACGCCCATCGTCTTCATGGGCTTCTCGAACGCGCAGAGCCTCATCGAGCAGCTCCGCGAGCGAACCACTTATGTGCTCGTCAAAGTCGCTCCCGGGCACGACCCTGCCGTGGTCGCCGAGCGCCTGCGCCCGCTCTTCCCGTTCAACGACGTTCACACGCGTGAGCAGTGGGCCGCGGCTTCGCGCAGCTACTGGATTAAATCGACCGGCCTCGGCATGAGCATGGGGGTCACCGTATTCCTCGGGATCCTGGTCGGTGTCGTCATCGTGGCTCAGACGCTCTACACGTCGGCGGTCGAGCACATCCGCGAGTTCGGTACGGTGAAGGCGATCGGGGGATCGAACTGGGACATCTACAAGATCCTCGGCGAGCAGGCGCTGATCGCCGCGGTCCTCGGCTTCCTGCTCGGCGCCGGCGCCTCGTACGCGGTCCGGCCCGCCATGGCCAGCATCCACCTCACCGTCCTCCTGACGCCTCAGTTCTCCGGCATCGTGTTCGTCGGCACGGTGGCGATGTGCCTGGCCGCCGCTCTCTTCTCTTTCCGCCGCGTGGCTCTCATCGATCCCGCGCTCGTGTTCCGAGGTTGATCCCATGAAGAAAGTCCTGGAAGCGCGGATCGTCCGCAAGACCTTCGAGGAGGGCTCGCAGCGGGTAGAGGTTCTGCGCGGCGTGAGTCTCGACGTGGCCGCAGGCGAGATCGTCTCGCTCGAAGGACCGTCGGGTTCGGGCAAGACGACGCTGCTCTCGATCATGGGTTGCATCCTCACTCCCACCACCGGCGAAGTGCATGTCGGCGGGCAGGCCATCAGCGGCAACGAGAAAGCCCTGCGCGACGCGCGGCGCCGTTCGATCGGTTTCGTCTTCCAGCAGTTCAACCTCTTCCCCGCCCTCACCGCGCGCGAGAACATCATCTACGCGCTGGGCATCAAGGGACACAACGGAGCGAAGGCTCTGGTCGAAGCGGATCGCGTTCTCGACGCGGTGGGCCTCTCCGACCGGAAGAATTTCCTGCCGCGCGATCTCTCAGGCGGCCAGAAGCAGCGCGTGGCCATTGCGCGCGCGCTTGCCGGGTCACCGGACGTGCTTCTCGCCGACGAACCCACGGCAAATCTCGACACCGCGGTGGGTGTCCAGATCCTCGACCTTTTCCGCGACCTCGCCAAGAGCGAGAACAAGGGCCTGATCATCGTGACCCATGACCCGAAGGTCCGCCGCGTCGCGGACCGCGTCGCCGGCATCGTCGACGGCCTCATTCTTCCCGAGGCCCACGCGGCCTGATTCTCCACGGACTCTTTCAAAAGGACCACCATCATGCGATCCAGTCTTCTTGTGCTTTCATTCGCGGGCATCGGTCTCGCTCTCCTCGCCGGCACGGTGATGCAGGCGCAGCCCCAAGGTTCCCCGGAGACGGCTGTGGCGACGGCCACTGCGGGCGCGCCCTCGGGTGTGGCTGCGGAGGGCCGCGTGGTCGCGTACCCGGGCGCTGAAGTCACGATCGGCGCGGACGCGATCGGTCGGCTCCTTCGCGTGAACGTGGAAGAAGGCGACATCGTGAAGAAGGGCCAGCTTCTAGCGGAGATCGACGCGAGCGATCTGATCGCGAGCCGCGACGAAGCGAAAGCCCGCCTCGAGGAAGCGGTGGCGGAGCGGCAGCTCGCGCAGCTCAACGCCGATCGTCAACTGCGCCTTTTCGCCGAGGGTGTTCTCCCCGCCCACGATCGCGACGCCGCGTCGCGCGACGTCGAGATCACGCAGGCGCGCATCGAAACCGCCAACGCCTCCATCCGCCGGCTCGACGCCACCATCGCGAAGACCCGCCTGATCGCGCCGATCGCCGGCACCGTCACCTCGCGCATCGTGAACGCCGGTCAGATGGTCGATCGCGGCGATCCGGCCTTCATCGTGGCCGACCTCAATCGCCTGCGCATCGAAGGCGAGGCCCATGAGGCCGATGCCGATCGCGTGGCCATCGGCGCCGAAGTCGAGATCCGCGCGGACGGCTTCCCGGGGACAAGTTTCCGGGGCCGGGTCGAAGAGATCCCGGGCAGCGTGACCCTTCGCCGCATCAAGCCCCAGGATCCGGCACGCCCGACCGATGTTCGGGTGCTGGCCTTGAAGGTGGCGTTTGATGGGAAGACGCCGCTCAAACTCGGCAGCACCGTCGACCTCGTGATCAACGCTCCGAGGTAGCCGGGCCCCGTCTGCCGAGAACCGGTGGCTGAGCTCCATCAAACGCTGTCCGTCGAAGCCACCCGCGCTGTAAGTTTGGTGTGATGGGTCTTTTCAGTTCGAAGCCGGCGATCACACCGTTGTCGGAAACAGATCGGGCGTTCCTCAAGGACTGGTCGCATCCGTACTCCGAGATGACGGGCGCTCTGAAGGCCGAGTTCGAAGACCAGGTGGCGCATTTTCTGGCCGAACAGCGGATCACCGGCGTGAGTCTCGACGGGCCGATCGAGCGCGAGGACAAACTCCTCGCCGCGGCTTCGGCCTGCACGCTCTCGGCGGGCTGGCCCGGCTGGCGCTGGAGGGATGTCTCGGAGATCCTTCTTTACCCGGACGACTTTGACCGCGACTACCGCGTCGGCGGAGAAGACGAGAGCACGCCGGAGCATTCGGGCCAGGCGCATCCCTGGGGCACGATCCTGATGTCACTGCCCTCGCTCGAGGAGAGCTTCGAAGACCCGCACGATGGCTACCACGTTGGTTATCACGAGTTCGCGCATGTCCTCGACAAGGACGAGCCGTCCGTGGGCGGATCCACGAGCTACGGCGGACTTCCCTCAAACGTGCAGGGCGCCTTTGCCGAAGCGATGTCGAAGGCCCTGCAGGACGCGGGCATCGCTCTGTTGAAGGGCGACTCTCCGCTCGACGATTACGGCCTCGAATCGCCGGCCGAACTCTGGGCGGTGGCGGTCGAAGGCTTCTTCGAAATGCCCGGCCCCATGCGGACCGCGCACCCGGAACTCCGCGAACTCCTCGACCTCTACTTCAATCAGCGCGCGCCTCATTGATGAGCGTTCTCGCGGCGGCGGTGATCGCCATATTGATGGCGCTTGCAGGACTACACGTGTACTGGGGGCTCGGCGGCCTTTGGCCAGGCACGACGGAGGCAGACCTTCTGGCGCGGGTGGTTGGCCTCCGGAGGGGCGCCATGCCGGGGCGGGGG
>CAZBTT010000164.1:0-9170 GCA_964494295.1 uncultured Acidobacteriota bacterium | reverse complement strand
TCGTCGGGGGTGTGTCGTCGTTCAGTACCGTCGTGCTGGCCGTGAAGTTGCCTCCCAAAACCGCACCGTTGTCGGCGCCCGTCAAAGTCAGAATCACGCTCTCGTCGATCTCGAACTTCGTATCGCGACGAATCGCCACCGTGATGTTCCGGGTTGTCGCCGCCGCGCTGAAATTCACCGTTCCCGAAAGCACGGGATAGTCCTCTGGCGCCACCGCGTTCCCTGTCAGTGTGTACGCGACGTTGAAGGCCGTCGCCGGACCCGTGCGGGTCAGTGTGAACACGAAATTGGTCGTGCCCGTGGGCGATCCCTCATTAGCTGGAGCCGGCACGCCGGTGATGTTCACCATGGTCTGGGGCGACGCAAAGACGGTGACGCTCCGGTTACCCGTGCTCATCCTGAACGGCGTATCCGCTGCGAAGTTGGCAAAGACCGTGGTGACGCCAGCGGGCAGACTCGAAGTCGAGAAATTGGCGGTCGACACGTTGCCCACAATCACCGCCGGCCGGGAGGCGAGGAGGCTGAGAAGACCGGATCCGCTCTGACCATAGAAGTTGACAACCCCGCTCGGGGCAGTCGAGGAAGTCATGGTCGCGGTAAACGTGATGTTGTCCCCGGGATTCGCCGGATTCGGCGTCGCCGCGAGCGTGGTGGTCGTGGGGAAGCTGCGGGTGTCGATCACCGACTGAGCGAACACCGGCGAAGAGTAGTTCCCGAGATTCCCGGAATAGTGGGAAACAACGCTGTGGTTCCCGACAGAGAGAGAGGATGCCACCCAGGAAGCAGAGGACAGGTTTGCGTTGAGGGGCGTCAGCGCGATCGGTGCAGTCGGCGGACCTCCGTCCAGTACGAAGCGGATGGTGCCGGCGGGCGCGACCCCCGCCACCTCGGCGGTGAAAGTCACGAACTCGGAGACCTGAGAGGGATTCGAGTTCGAAGAGACGGAAACCGTGGCCAGGGGGGCGGACACAATCGTCTGGTTGAGACTGTCTGCGCTGGCCCCGAAACCCGGCCCGCCAGAGTAGTACGCCTCAATGAACCTCGCGCCGGGAGCCAGCGCGGAAGTAACACACTGCGCAACGCCCGAACTCAGCGGAACCGAAACGCATAGAGGCGCGGCATCCGCGTAGAAGTCCATGGTTCCACCCGGGGTCCCGGCGAACTGCGGAATGACGGTGGCCGTGAAGGTGACCAGATCGCCCTGATTCGCCGGATTCTGGTCCGACTGGAGGTCGGTGATCGTCGAAGCGCCGAGAATCGAGTACGGCTGGAGGCTCGAACTGCTGGGCGCGAAGGAACCGGTCGGCGTGTAACTCACCGAAGCCGAGAAGTTCCCGATCGATCCAAAGCTCATCTGGTGAGACACGCTCCCGTTGGTCAGAGAGAATGGCCCAAAGGGCGTCGAGTCGATGGTGAACACCACGGTGCCGGTGGGCGTTCCGGATCCGGAGGTGACAAGCGCGCTGAAGGTCACATTCTGGCCGACCACCGCCGGATTCGGATTGATGCTCAGGAAGGACGTGGTCGCCGTAGGCGCCAGCACGTTGACGCTCCGGTTCCCCGTGCTCATGCGGAACGGCGCATTCGCGGCGAAGTTTGCAAAGACCGTGGTCACGCCGACGGGCAGGCTGGAAGTCGAGAAATTAGCGGTGGAGAAGTTGCCGACCACGGCCGCCGGCTTGGAGGACAGAAGACTCAATAGTCCGGAACCGTTCTGGCCGTAGAAGTTCACCACGCCCGTCGGAGGAGACGATGAAGTCATGGTCGCGGTGAAGGTAATGCTCTGCCCGAGGCTCGCGGGATTCGGATTCGCAGCCAGAGATGTCGAGGTTGGGAATGTCCGGGTATGGATCACGGACTGGGAGAACACCGGAGAGGAAGCGTTGCCGAGGTTCCCGGTGTAGTTCGAAACCACGCTGTGGTTCCCGAGGGTAAGGGACGACGCCACCCAGGACGCGGTCGATAGATTCGCGTTGAGCGGAGTCAACGCGATCGGCGGAGTCGGCGGACCGCCATCCAGAACGAATCGAACCGTGCCCGACGGAGACGCGCCCGATACCTGAGCCGTGAACGTCACGAACTCGGCAAGCTGAGAGGGATTCGAATTCGAGAGCACGGAAACCGCGGCCAGAGGCACGGCCACAACTGACTGGTTGAGGCTGTCCGTGCTGGCCCCGAAACCCGACCCGCCCGAGTAGAAGGCCTGAATGAACCTCGCACCCGCGGCCAGGCCTGAGGTGCCGCACTGCGCCACCGCGGAACTCAACGGGACGGAGAGGCAAAGCGGGGAACCGTCTGCGTAGAAGTCCATCGATCCCCCCGGAACGCCGGAGAACTGCGGGATCACCGTGGCCGTGAAGGTGACGAGGCTTCCCTGGTTGGCAGGATTCTGGGACGATTGCAGATCCGTTGTGGTCGAAGCCGTGATGATCGAGTAGGGCTGCGAGCCTGAGGCACTGGCCGTAAACGCGCCGGTGGGGGCATAGGTGAAGCTCGCCGAGAAGTTCCCGACCGAGCCAAAGCTCGTAACGAAGTTCACGCTGCCATTGACGAGTGAAAAAGGTCCATGAAGCGTCGAGTTGATGTCGAAGACCACAGTCCCCGTGGGCGTCCCGGATCCTGAGGTAACGAGCGCTGTGAAGGTCACGTTCTGGCCCACCGCTGCGGGCGTCGGGTTGATGCTGAGCGACGACGAGGTGGCGATCGGCGCCAGCACGCTGACGCTGCGGTTCCCCGTGCTCATGCGGAACGGGGCATTGGCCGCGAAATTCGCGAAAACCGTGGTGACGCCGACAGGAAGGCTCGAGGTCGAGAAGTTTGCGGTCGACAGATTACCGACCACCGTCGCTGCCTTGGAGGACAGGAGACTCAAGGGGCCCGAGCCGGTCTGCCCATAGAAGTTCACCACGCCCGTCGGGGGAGACGATGAAGTCATGGTCGCCGTAAAGGTGACGCTCTGCCCCGAGTTCGCAGGATTGGGAGTCGCGGCGAGGGATGTCGTGGTCGAGAACGACCGCGTGTTGATCACGGACTGGAGGAAGGAAGACGAGGACAGGTTCCCCAGATTCCCCGTGTATTGAGAAACCACGCTGTGGTTTCCGAGGGTGAAGCCCGAGACAACCCAGGACGCGATCGACACGTTGCCGTTTATGGGGGTGATCGGCACGAAGGGTGTGGGAGGGCCACCATCAACAATGAAGCGCACGTTCCCGGCCGGCGCTATCCCGGTGACGGTGGCCGTGAAGGTCACGAATTCGCCCAACTGCGAGGGGTTCGAGTTGCTGGTCACGCCTATCGTCGCGGCCGTGACAGGAGCGGTCAGAGAGAGGAAAAAGAGGGCTGCGAGACGTGGCAGGAGGCGGGATCCAGCGTTCATTGGGCTTCTCCGAGTTGACCTTGTTGCGCAGCGTACCCTTTCCAGATCAAGTCGACAAACCGGGTCGAGAGACTATGGAGGGCGATCGGTCTCACTGCTTGCCCGCCCCGATCAAGGACTTCGGGATCGACCAATCCAGTTGGCCCTTCGTGTCGCGGATCAGCACGGACACCTCAAACGTCTGGGCCGGGGCGGTCCTTGTTCCCTGACACACGATGCGGGTGCCCGGCACGGCCGGAATCAGGCTTCCCGGACACTGGACGGTCGCGTCCATGCGCACGTTCTGTTTGAGACCCTCGCGAACCGTCTCCTCGACCCTTCGCAGATCCAGGAGTTGCTCTCTCTGCGTCCACTGCGCGTTGGCGTATTCGTCCTGGACCAGATCCAGGGTGACCGCGCCACCCTCGACGCCGGCCCGACACTCGAAGCGGTCGCCGGCGCGAGCCTTCCGGGAGACCGGGCAGTCGACCCAGAGAACCCGAACCCCCGCCTGCTTCTCGATCCCATCCTTTATCGACGCCTTGATTCTGGGCATGTCGAGGTCCTTCGAGCACGCCTGAAGCACGAAGCCGAGGAGACAGAGCACGACCCTGCGCGATGAGGATCGCCCGGCCCGGGAATGAAGATCAAGGAGCACTACGCACCGTAAAGAGGGCGAGGATACAAAGACCCAGGGTCAGAGTGTAGAGGACGAGCACGACGCTTCGGGGAGTGAGACCCGCGGCCACCAGGCGATGATGGATGTGCTCCTGGTCGGCCACCAGCACCTGCAACAAACCCCGCACCCCCTCGGCTCTTGCGCCGCGCAAGGAACGCCGAATGATTGATGTGGTGGTTTCTACCAGCGGCAACGCAAAGAGCAGGATCGGAGCGCCGACGGAAAGCACCGTCGCTCCCTTCTGAAATCCGGTGATCGCGGTGGTGGCGAGGAAGTACCCGAAGAGCAGACTTCCGCAATCCCCCAGGAAGATCCGGGCCGGGCTGAAGTTGTAGGGGAGGAAACCGATCGCGGCTCCAACCAGCGCGGCGAGCATTGCCGCCTCCGTATGATTGCCTCGAACCGCGAGGATCAGCGCGCACGTGGAGCCCGAGATCAGGGCCACGCCGGTAGCGAGTCCGTCGAGGCCGTCGATGAGATTGAACGCGTTGGTGAGACCCACGATCCAGGCCACGGTCAGGACGGGAGCCAAGGCCCCGAACTCGACCGAGCCGCCGAGAAACGTGGCGCTCTCTATCCGAACTCCTGAAGCGACGACCATGACGGCGACGGTCAGTTCGGCGAAGAGTTTCTGGACCGCGGACAAGCCGCGGACATCGTCAGCCAGTCCAACCAGAAAGATCAACGCTCCCCCGAGAGCGATGATTCCATGCGGACTGCCGGTGAACACCGCCAGCCCCCCCCCGGGGACACCGACGAGGGCAAGGCCGGCCAGAGCGCCGCCAATAACCGCCAGACCTCCCAGACGCGGGACATTCTCTCGATGAGTCTTCCGGGGGCCGGGGAGGTCCAGGACCCCGAGCCGGGTGGCGAGGCGCGCCACGTGCGGCGTCAATGCGAAGGCCAGCACGGCCGACATCAGGACGAGGAGGATCAGGAGGAGCATGACCGCGCGCCGTATCATCGCCGATTCCCTCCACGACCCGCCGCCTATACTCAATTCGGTGAACGGGCTCGCGATCGGCATCCTCAGTTGGGGCTCGCCGGCCACGCTGTGGAAGACCCTCTCTTCGTACCGGCGCCATCGTTTGTTCGATTGTGCGGACGAGCGCTTCATCTATTTCAACGAGCTCTCGGAACTCGATGTCCGGATCGCGCGCCATTTCGGCATCGAGTTTCTTGGCACGCGAGAGAACGTCGGCATCGGTCGCGCCTTGACCCGGTTGGTGAACCGGGTTCGTGGCGATGCTTTTCTTTTTCTCGAGGAACTGGTCGAGAACGCTGGGGTCACCCGGTCGCGGCTCGGCCGTTCGCTTGACCTGGTCCGATCCGGGGAGGCCCAGGTCGTCAAACTCCGGCACCGGATCCGACACGGCGAGCCGCTCTTCACGGCACGCTGCCGGAACAATGAAGAGAGCGCGCCTCCCTTCCTGCTCGACTCGATGCACTGGATCGAGGATCCGGCCACGCGGTTTCCCGGCCGCATCAGCAGACAGCGGCTGGATGGAGAGGACTGGTTCCTGAGCGCCGCCCGCTACTCGAATTTCACCAACAACCCCTGCCTCTACACCACGGCCCTCGCGAAACGGTTCTACCCCACGCAACGGGGCCCCACCTCGCGATCGAGCACGATATGAACGCCTGGTGGCACGAAGAAGACCGGATCGTCGTCGCCCAAGGACCGGGGCTCTTCATGCACAGCCGGATCGATCGCGGAAAACCCGGCCTCCGCTGGCTGCGAACCCTCGCGGGCGCCGTGGCGAAACGGTTCGGACTGAGGCGGCCGGGACGCTCCCCGGTCAGCCGCGAGGTCGGAGGCACATGGCGCTCGGACCTCTGAAACCGCAGGGTTCACGGACATCGACGCTCCCCGAACCTCGACTCCGAATGCAGCCCGGTATCATCGAACATTCATGCGCGCGACCGTGCTCGCTCTTGGGGATCTCGGGCGAAGTCCGAGGATTCAGCTTCACGCGAAGGCGCTGGCCGCAGCTGGATGCGAGGTCGACCTTGTGGGATTCCGGGGTTCGACGTGTTGGCTGGTCGACGACGCAACGCGGGTAAAGACGCGGTTCATGGAGGATGGGCGGGCGTACGGTTCGAGAATCCTGCGCGGTCTGGCGCTCTCGCTTTCGCTGTCGAGGACGCTGCGATCTCTCGAGACTCCCGAGGTCGTCCTCGTGCAGACGCCGCCCGCCATCCCCGCGCTCTATCTTGGGGCCCGGTTCGGGCGTGCCCGACGTGCTCGCGTGGTGTTCGACTGGCACAACCTCGGCTTCTCCCTGCTCGGACTCCGCACCGGTGAAGGGAGCTCTGCGGCTCGGCTCTATGAGCGCCTGGAGCGCCATTCGGCGCGGCGCGCCCACGTCCACCTGTGCGTCACACCCCAACTGAGAGTGGAACTTCGACAAAGATTCGGGATCGACGCCGAGGTCTTTCCGGATCGCCCATCCGAAGCCTTCGCCCGGGTAAGCGAGGAAAAACGCCAGGCCCTGCGCAACGAGATGCTCGAACGCGTCGGGCTCCACCGCCCGAAACCCTGCCTGCTCCTCGTGAGTCCCACGAGTTGGACGAACGACGAGAATTTCGGCCTCCTCGAATCCGCGGGCGAGAAACTGAACCAGAGTCCGGGAGATCCGATCGTCTTCATCGTGTCGGGCCGTGGTGAGTTGAAAGAGGCGTTCGAGCGCCGAATCGCTGGGCGCAGTCCGGGGCGGTCCCGTTTCGCGACGATCTGGTTCGAGGGCAGGGACTATCCTCGGCTGCTTCCGGGAGCGGATCTTGGATTGTCGCTCCACACCTCGTCTTCGGGCGTCGACTTTCCGATGAAGATCCATGACATGAGGGGGTCCGGCCTCCCCGTTCTGGCCCTTCGATTCCCCGCTCTCTCTGCCGGATTCACCGAGGGGCGCGATGGGTTTAGCTTCACCAATGCGTCTGATCTGGCTTCGCTGCTGTCGAGGCTGAGCGACGACGGCGAAGGCCTGACCGCGCTGCGCGGAGCCGCCGAAGGTCCAACCTGGGAAGAAGGATGGCAACGGGACGCCCGCCGACTGATCTTCGGAGCCTGATGCGACCCCGAACCAGAACGATCCTGGGCATTCTCGCGATCGTGGCCGTGGGAGTGGCCTTGCGCTTCGTCCCCGCTCCGCGCGTCTTCACCTTCGCTTATGTGAATTTCCAGGGCGACGCCTGGTACCACATGCGAAGGCTCGACTGGCACCTCGCGAACTTCCCGGCGACTCTCACCGCCGACCCTTACGCCCATAACGTCCACATCCCCCTGCCTCCCCTTTTCGACCTGATCCTCGCCGCCTTCGTCGCCCTCGCGGGCTGGCCGCCTCCGGGGAGCTACGCGGCGGATGCCGCGGCCGCGGTAGCCCCGGCGGTGCTTGGAGGCCTGGTCGCGATTCCCACGTTTCTGATCGCCCGGCGTGTCACCTCGCCGTCGGGCGCCTGGACGGCGGCCCTCCTCGCCGTCGTCCTGCCGGGGCCATTTCTCATGCGATCGACGGTGGGCGTTTCCGACCATCACGTCGCCGAGGCGCTCTTCACCGGCTTGTGTCTTGCGGCCTTGTTGGAGGCGATGAACCGTTCGAACGAGGCCCCCCTCTCGTCTTCCAGCGCGCGGCTGGGCGCGCTTTCCGGCATTTGGCTCGGCGCCTATTTTCTCGTGTGGAGCGGCGCGGCCTTCATCGTTCCCGTGCTGGTCGCGGGCGTGGCCCTCGAGATATGGGGTGATGTTCTTCGCGGTCGGGCTCACGAGGGACGGTTCGCGCCGCTCGCGATTGCGGGCGCGGTCGCGCTCGGGCTGGTGACCCTGTTTCAACCCCGGTCCCTGTACCGAGTCGACCTGCAGTTCCTGTCCCTGCAACTGCTGCTCGCCTTCGCCATTGCCGGCGCCGTCCTCGTCGGCCTCGTCCGAAGGAATCTGCCTCCCCGCGCGGCCGCGACCGCGCTGCTGGTGCTGACCGCGATCGCAGCCACCCTGGCCCTTCGTCACCCGGCCTTGTCGGGATTCGGATCGGATCTCTCTCGCGTTTTTGGCGGAGGCGCCTCCACGGTTGGCGAAACCAGATCCATCGCGACCCTGGCCAGAACGCCGTTCGAGGCGGTTGAAGCGATCTTCGGATGGGCCTTCCTCGGCCTGCCCGCGCTGGTTTGGCTCGCTCTTCGCGTCTTTAGAACCGAGTCCCGAGGGTCGGCGATACTGGTCGCGTGGACATCGCTCACCCTGGTCGCGACCATCGGGCAGATCCGCTTTGGCTACTACCTCGTTCCAAACCTCGCGATCCTGATCGGGGTGCTGGTCGCGCCGTTGTGGGACTCCAGGACAAAGTGGCATCGCGTGTTTGCCCCCGCTTCCCTGGCGGTTCTGATGGCCGGCAGTGTGCCCGCAATCGCCTTTTCTCTCTCGGTCGATGAGGGCGCGACGCTTGGCTGGCATCAGGCCATGTCCTGGCTCCGACGAACGACGCCTGAGCCGTTCGGGGAACCGTCTCACTACTTCGGCACGCCGCGCACCCAACCCGAAGCCCGAGTCCTCACCTGGTGGGACTACGGCTATCTGGTGCAGCGAATCGGACGTCGCATCCCCCTGAGCAATCCGACCCAGCACTACGCCGATGTCTCCGGACGGCTGCTCACCGCTCCGCTTCAGGAGGACACTTCGGCGACCTTTCGGGATCTGAAACTCAAGACGGTTGTGGTGAGCGGCGAGATGCTTATGCGCCTCACATCGTCGACCGACCTGTTCGGCAAATACGGAACGATGCTCTCCTGGGGCGGCCGCGAGGTATCGAAATACATGATCGCGGTCGATGAGAAAGCTGCGGACGGCACGGAACGGAAGGTCTGGCTGTTCCTTCCCGATTACTTCAGCAGTCTGGCCGTCCACCTCTACGTTAATGGGGGGCGGCCGGTCCTGGCTCAGGACGTTGCCGTAGTGACCCTCGAACCTGGCCGGTCCGGCGAAATCCGGATCGCGGCGTCTAAGTCGTTCACCGATCAGACCTCTGCCGAGGCCTACCGCCTTACCCTCGGACCCGGCCCCCACATCCTCGCCTCGCCTGATCCAATGCCCAACTGCCGCGATTCTCCGCCGCGACCCGGGTTCCGCCCGGCATTCCATGCACC
>CAZBTT010000163.1:2143-9191 GCA_964494295.1 uncultured Acidobacteriota bacterium | reverse complement strand
GGCGGCGATTCCGTCTGGGCGCCCCGGTTCAGGACTTCGAGCCGCGCCCGTTCGCGGTAGCCTTCAGGCGTCGCCTCCACCACTCTAACCACACCGCCGGTCGCCGACAGGATCACGAGGGCATCGTCGACGAGGATCAGGGAGCCCGCATATGTGCGCTCCTTCCAGACCACGTCCCCGGTTTCGGCTCGAACGCAGACCAGATCGTCGCCGTTGAAGCCATAGACGTGCCCGTCTTTGTGGACAGGCGGGCTGATGCGCGAACGGAGCACGGGCTTCGCCCACAAGGACTCGACCGCGACCTGCTCGCCTTCCCGCTTGAGCCGTGCGAGTTTCGCGTCGTTCCAGGTGGCGAGCAGCACCCGATCACCGGGCAGGACCAGCGGTGTCTCGGTCGACGCGTTGGCCTCGAACGTCCGGCTCCAGAGCACGGCGCCGTCATCGAGACGGAAGCCGGTAAGCCCGCTGCGCTGGGGCGGCGTGGCCGTGAGGTGATGGACGACCACCTGACGGACCCCCGCGATCTCGGCGGCCACCGGCGAGCTGTAGTTCGCGCGCTCGACGCCCTTGGCCGACCAGACGAGGTCGCCGGTGCGGGAATCGAGAGCGACCAGGCGATGGTCGTCGAGACCGCCCGGCTGCACGACGACGCGGCCGTTCTCGGCGAAGGGAGACGTCTCGCAGCCACGCCGCAGCGACGAGGCGAAACGTTGCTTGAGATCGACCTGCCAGGCCCGTTC
Organism: uncultured Acidobacteriota bacterium; assembly: GCA_964494295.1. Classification (GTDB taxonomy): domain Bacteria; phylum Acidobacteriota; class Vicinamibacteria; order Fen-336; family JAGNNV01; genus JAGNNV01. The sequence goes on along the minus strand of CAZBTT010000163.1, from coordinate 8,451 downwards.
GCCGGTGGGGGTGGCCAGCGCGCGCAGGATGCAGTCGGTGCCGAGGACGAAGACCCGGGCGCCCTCGACGGCGGGCGTGCTCACCGGCGCCATGGACTGATCGACGTGAGGTCCAATCGGAACCTGCCACAAGACCTTGCCGGTCCTCGCATCCAGCGCCAGCGCCTGCTGCGTTTCCCCATCGGTGACCAGCGCGAAGAGGCGTCCATCGGATACGACCACGCCGCTTCGTCCGCCGCCGATCGGATGGCGCCAGGCCTGGCGAAGACGAAGCGAGGGCCGGCCCAGGGCTCCGTCCGCGGAGGTTGAGCCGGTCTGGGTGGGACCGAGCCAGCGCGGCCAATCGGCGCCGCTCACCGCCGACCCGAAGGCGACGAACGTCATGAACGCGGACGAGGCGAAAGCCAGCCCGGTACGTGTGCCTGCGATGCTCATTTCAGCTCCATTGCCACGATCTCTTCGACATTGCGCATGAGAACCCTTCCTTCAGCGAAGCTGGGCGTGGTGGATGAGGTGGCCCCGGCGTTGAAGACGGCCGCCTTCAGTCGCTGCCGGTAGCCGGACGGCGATGCCGGGGCGACACGCAATTCGCCCGATTGCTCGCCAAGGTGCAGCAGGTGCCCGTCCACGAGGATGAGCGAACCGGGGTACACCTTTTCGCGCCACACGATGTTGCCGGTCGCCGGGTCGACACACAGGAGATTCGGCCCGCCCATCGCGTAAAGATGACCGCCGTGAAAGACCGTGGGACTGTAGCTGCCGCGCAACCGCGGCGACTTCCACACCTCGCGCGCCGCGAGGCCCGCGGCGCTCCTTTCGATCTGTAACAGCCGCGAATCCTCCCAGCGCGACAACACGACGCGGTCGCCCGGAAGGACAAGGGGGGGCCGGTCGGACTCGATCACCGGCCCGAGGGTGTGGCTCCAAAGGAGCGCGCCGTCCTCGGGGGCAGCGCCATAGACGGTATCGCCTGCGTGTACCACGATCTGGCTGCGGCCGGCGAGAGTGGCGAGAACGGGCGAGGCATACCCGGTCGCTTTGGAGTGGTTTGCCGCCCACACGAGTTTGCCGTTCACTTTGTCGAACGCCACGAGGTTGTGGGTCGTGCCCCCGGCCTGGACAATCAGGAGAGAGCCCGCCACAAGGGGCGAGACGCCGAATCCATACACCGGCTCGGGGGCGCCGAACTCCGTCTTGAGGTCGTGACGCCAGATTTCACGGCCGGTGGCGGCATCGAGCGCGACCAGGACGCCCTTTGGACCAATGATGAAGGCTCGGCTTTCGTCGAGCGTCGGCGTGGAGATCGGTCCGTCCTTCGAGCCGCTGTGGCCGCGGTAGGTCGGGCCCAGACGAACTCGCCACGTCTCACGTCCGGTGGCGAGATCGAAGGCGACCACATTGTCGGAAGTGCCGTCGGACTCGCCGGTGTATCCGCGACCGCCGGCCACGGAGATACCGGAAAACCCACTGCCGATCTGGCGCTTCCACAAGACCCGGGCGGAGGGCGTCTCCCCCAGGCCAAGCCGCGTCGCCGTGACACCGTCACGCGCGGCCCCCCAAAGGCCCGGCCAATCTCTTGAACCGGCGGTGTCGCTCGCGTTGCCGGAGACTGCGAACAACGGGACGACGAGCGCGAGGACGACGGCTTCTTGGGTTGCTTTCACGGGAACCTCCAGGATCGACACGTGAACGATCCGCGTATCCGATTGGGACGCGGCGCCCTTTCTCTTGGTCTCTTTTGAACGCGGTTCTTCGCGTTCGCTTGTGGGAAACCGGGATTCCACGAATGAACAGTTCAACCATTCGTTCGAGCCTCGGAGGAGAGCTTTCGCGGTCCAGGGCAAGTCGGGGCGTGGCACGCCCCTTGTATGTCTGGAGCGTCAACTCCGGAGGGTCGGAAATGAAGACCGTAGAACTGAGCGATGAGACGCACGCCGCACTCCAGCAGATAGCTGCGGAGAGAAACCTGACCCTGGATGGACTGTTGGCCGCCCTGGTCAGCCTGGCGCGCGGGTTCCTCAATGGCGACAGCCTGCTTCTTTTCCTCGGCGGCCCACAATTCCGCGCCCTGACCGAGCCCACGGAGCGCTACCTCGCTCTGCTCGGCTGGTGCGCCACGAACCACGCCAGCGACTTCGCCGACTTCATCTCTCACCAGGAGAGCGGCCATCGTTACCTGATGCTGACGCCGGACGAAATCCTCGAGGTGCGCTCGCACAATCACGCGCGCCAGATCGACGGGACACAGTTCTGGGCGGTCATGACCATCGATCCCTTGAGCCAGCGCCGTTTTGTCCGGCGTCTCCTCGAGTTCATCGGCTGTCACGATCAGACGGTGGCCGAGGCCTGCCGCGTTCTCGGCCTGTCGGCGGATTCCGAACCGGCGCGGCTGCGGGGCGTGGCGTAATCGCGCGGATCCCGGAGCGGCGCCATTCAGCCCGCGGGCTCAAACGGACTCAGGAGGGTGTTGTCGCAGTCTCGCTCGCGCGAAGGAATCTGGCCGTCGTGACGATCTGGCCGGAATGGCGCGCGGCGTGATCGGCGACGTGGAACAGCAGACCCAGAACGGTTGACGCCCCCTGGGCGCGGCCCACGGTTCGGGGCTGGGTCAGGGTCGCTTCGTCGGTAGCCGCGAGCTGTTCAAGGCCGCGTCGGATGGTTTCTCGGAACGCGGCCAGGAGCGCTTCGGCCTCCGGGCGGGTATCGGCGACGGCGCGCTCCCGAACCAGATCCGCGCGCTGACTCTCGGAGAGCGCTTCTCCCCGCGCATAAGTTAGGAGGCGATCCGTGGCGCCAGAGAGGTGTGCGATGTGGAACCCCAGGGAAGCCACACCCCCGGGCCGCGCCCATAGTTCGTCGCGGCCAATGTCAGCGATCGTGCGGTCGATCTCCTCGCGCGCCGCGATGAGGGCGTGCGCCACGGGTTGAAGAAGCGGTGGGATCGAGGCGACGGGACCTCTTAGTCAGGGATCGGGTTGGGTGGGCGGAATGTTCATCAGCGAAGCCGACGCGGCGGCGGCGGCGGGCGCTATGGAACCTCGGCCTGGGCGTGGATGGAAATCTCGGCAAAGCCGCATCTGGGTTGGCCAGCGTCGACAAGGATGACGCGGAGCGATGAAGCAACGCGGGGCGTGGTGAGGAGAAGGACCTGCGCACGACCGTCCTCCCCTTCGACCTGGTCGGGAACCATCGCGCGCCCGGGTGTTGTCTCCACCCGCACCCACTCGCGGCCATCCTCGCTGATCTCGATCTCGACATGTCGTCCCCACTGGTTCGGCCGCCCTCCCATCGCCAGTTCGACACGATCGATCAACCGCGGCGTCTCGAGGCCTACTTCGACCCACATTCCCGCCCGCTGCGTTTCCTTCGTCTCCCACCGTGTCGCGAGATCACCGTCGACGACCAGACGCAGGCGGTCGCCGCCTTCCGACGCGCTGAGGCGGGCATTCCGAAGATCCACCGGCGTCGTTGACGTGACGTCTGCTTCGCGTACGAGGACCTCCAGGGCGGGGCCCTCGAGTTGGTGCGTGGGGTCCGCCAGGAAGCGCCTGGAAAAACCGGGCAGCGGCTCCCGGCCATTGGCAACGACCGCTATCACCACATCGGCGTGGCCCGCGGCGCGCCGCCCGGCAGGCGACCAGTCCGCAATCGGCACAATTTCGTATCGCGTTCGATCGAGGCCGATCTGCGCGTGGGTCGTGGCGATGCGACGACCCTCCGCTATGTTCACGCTCGTCCAGTCCAGGACCCGGTCGAGTGTGCTCGGTCGCCGAAAAGCCGCCACATCGCGGATAGTCGTGTTGAGGGGGACGCCGGCGACGATCAGGACCAGGACCATGCCCAGCGAACGCGACCTCTTCCATGCCGCTTCCACACCGATTCCCGCGAGAACGGCTATGGCTCCGAGGGCGGCCAGAAAGTAGCGCGACCTCTGGATCTTCGCGGTCGACAAGACGGCGATGAGCGCCAAAGGCAGCATGGCGAGGGGCAACACGTCGCGCCAATCCTTTCTCCGCAACCACAGGCCCACGAGGGCGGCGATGAGAGCGGGCAGACCGAGGCTGCGAGGCAGGACGTGAGTGACGTACACCGAGGCTATGTCCCCAAAGTCCTGAGGTCCCCGACCGCGGATCTCATCGTGGTAACTCTTCTGGAGGAGGACGCCCTCGACGAAGTCGTCGAAGTGAAGGAACGAATAGGGTGACAAGACGCCATAGGCGACGATCGAGACGGCGCCCGCCAGCAGCATGCCGCGCCATCGCTTCTCCGCGAACGGCCAGCGGCGGACCATGTAGGGCAGCGCCAGGGTTACGCCGGTGAACTTGATGGCGGTCGCCATCCCGACCGCGATCCCGGAAAGAACGTCGCCCTTGTAGCGGCCGTCGACTCGCGCGATCAGCAAAAGGCCGCTCATCGCGAAGAAGCCGAGGGCCACGTCGGGCCTCACCTCGTGCGCCACGTACACCGCGACGGGCGATACCGCAAGAACGACGGCGCCGATGAGCCCGGCCCGGGGAGATCCGATCCGCGCGCCGAGGACATAGACGAGCGCCACGGTCGCGACGCCCAGGGCCGCCACCACGCCGCGGGCCACGAGATAGGCGTCGGCCCCGAAGGGGCGATCCACCATGGCGAGAGCGGGTGCGAGCAGGTAGAAGAAGAACCCCGGGTACATGTGGAAACGATGGTCGAGGTCGCCGCGATCCAGCATGCCTTCGACGTTCATGACGAAGAACTGCTCGTCGATGAACGGCGTGTGCCGCAAGCCTGCCTTTAGCCCCGCGAAGCGGAGAGCGGCGGCCAGAACGAGGATCGCGAGGAGCGCAACGAGCCGGTAGCGGGAAGCCATTGGAAGTGGTGAGGATATCTTTGCGATGGTTCGGAAAGGCCAAGGATCGATTCAACTCTCGCCTATCATGCCTCCGACGGGGAGGGAACATGAGTCAGACCCGGAATGCACGCTGCGCCAACTGCCGTTCGGAGGTTTCGGTTTCCGACAGTTACGCGGACGGAGCACAGATCAACTGCGGCAGCTGTTCCGTGCGGCTCAGAGTCGTGCGCGCCGAAGGGTTGCGCCTGGTGATGGCGGACCCGATGGCGCTCCAGGATACGCTGCGCCAGCTCAAGATGGATATCGCGCGGGCCAACCGGGAACTGCAGGCCGCCCGAGCCAGCTGGGGCATTGGGGTGAACGGATTTGGCATCGGGGTCCTCTACGTCATCGCCAAGTTGGCCCTCGAGCAACGTCCCCTCAATCAGGCTTTGCTTCTCGAGGCCCTGGCGGTCTCCGTGGCTGTAGGGGTACTGCTCGAGGTTGCGAACTACCTGTTCCTGGCGAAGCGGCAGGCTATTTCAAGCCTGACCGAGCAACTACGCCTGGCCACGGTCGAGCAACGCGACCTCGAGCGGAAGATCAGGGAGAGTTCAAGACGCTAGCGGCGCATTCTGTCTGAGTTCCGACATCGTTTTCGCCTAAGGTTGGACTCATGAAAGTGGCGGTGATCGGCGGCGGCATCGCGGGCCTGACCTGCGCGTGGGAACTCCACAAGGCCGGGGTGGACGTCGAGGTGTTCGAGCGCGAGGCCAACATGGGCGGGCGCATGAGCACCCGTACGAAGGACGGCCTCGACTTCGACCTCGGCGCGAATTTCCTGATCCGCGCCTACAAGGGCGTGAATGCCCTGGCGGAGGAAATGGGAATCGCCCGGCGGCAGGCGAGTCCGGTAGCCCACATCGTCTATCGAGGCGGCCATCCGTACTCGATGAACTTCAGTTCGATCCGCAGCATCTTCCGCATGGGTGCTTTGGACCTGCACACCCGGTTTCGGTTCCTGGCTTTCGTCCTCCGGGTTCGAAGTGCGCACGCCGACCTCGACTTCTTCGATCTCGGCCTCGGCCCCGACGCCTTGAACGAGGAGGATTCCTACTCCTACGCAAAGAGCGAGGTGGGCCAGCAGTTCGCCGACTACATCCTCGATTCGTTCAATTCCTGCATGATGTTCTCGCGCTCGACCGAGACCAGCGCCGCCGCCTTCCTGGCCCTGTTCAGCATGATGGCGGATCCCGCCTATGACTTCAGCGTCCTCTACGCCGAAGGCGACATGCGCTCGATTCCCGATGCGCTTGCGAACCGGCTGGTCGTCCACCGCGAGTGCCCGGTCCTGGCCCTCGAGAGTCGGGATGGGGTCTGGCATCTCGAAACGGCTCACTCCAGTCCGACTTTCGACCGCGTGGTTCTGGCCACCACTCCGAAAGCCGCCCTCTCGAACCTCAAGCGTTTGTAGCACGACGTCGAGTTGGATCCCGCC
>CAZBTT010000163.1:0-2133 GCA_964494295.1 uncultured Acidobacteriota bacterium | reverse complement strand
AAAGGAAAAAGGCGCTGCAGTCCAAACGTGAGAAGGTGCGCGACCTGCTCACGCGGACCCGCTACGCCGCCACGATCAACGTGTCCTTTCGCATCCCCAAGGAGACGCTCGGGCGGACCCATTGCTTCTACGTTCCCTACTTGGAGAACAAGACGATCTCCGAGTTCACCAACGAGTCGCTCAAAGGGGATCACACGACTCACGAGGGCACGTCCCTGGTCAACGTGGGTCTGCACGAAGAGGCAGCCCTCAAGCTCATGCACGAAACGGACGCGAGGATCTTCGAGGTCGTGAGGACGGAGTTGCTGGGCCTGAACGCGGACCTGCGGGCGGTGGCCGAGCGGGTTCGAGCCTATGACCTGCAGCGCTGGCCGGAGGCGATCCCCAAGTACGACGGTCCTCAGATCACCCGAGTCAAGGCGTTTCTACGGGATGCACAGGGGCAACAAGGTCTCTACCTGTGCGGCGACTACATGAACGCGCCATGGATCGAGGGCGCCAGCCGGAGCGGGCAGAAGGCGGCCCGCCAAGTCATTCGCGACTCGGCCTGACGACTACCGCCCCATAAGCTGGCGGTGGAGGGTCGCGGTGTCAGGCGTATCGCGCGGATCCCAGAATCGATCGCCCGTCAGATCCATGTACAACGCCATCCCCGTGCCGATGGTCCCGTTGACGCCCGGGTAGCCGCTCGCCGCATTGCACCAGTGGAAGTTCTTCCACGGCGTCTTCGCCTTGAGGCGGCCGAGTCCCATGTTTCCCGGAGTGAGGTGCTGGCCGTAGGCGTGCCCGCGCGGCGCCCAGCAGAAGTCCTCGTTGGTAGTGGGAGACCCCGCCACGTGAAGGGCGATGTGTTTGCGCAGGTTGGGAACGTGATGACGCTCGACGATGTCGATCAGTTTGTCTTCGACTTCCTTCTTCTGGGCGCGGTAGGCGCGAATGTCGCGGTCGCGCAGCTCCTTGAAGTGATCGTAGTTCGCGGTGGTGGCGAGTTCCAGGATCTGAGTTCCCGGAGGACAGGTTCCCGGCTCGTCGGTGTGGAGTGAAGGCGTCGCCATGAAAACCCAGGGACGGCTCCAATCCTGCCGCATCTCCTGAGCCCAGGTCTCATTCATGTCCCACTGCTCGAGGTGCCAGGTGTTATGCCGGCCAAAGCCGTGTTCGCGAAGGTCGATGCCGCGCAGTCCGAGGTACACGGTGAGGGCGGTCTGCGAGTATTCGTACTTCAGCGGCTGGTGGAATGTTCGGGGGAACTTCTCGAGCCCGATCACCTGGGACATCTTCTGAGGATCGGCGTTGCAGATGATGGTGGGGGCCTTGAAGACCTTGCCATCGGCAGTCTGCACGGACTCGACCCGATCGCCCGCAGTCACGATCGAGGCCACCTCCTGCTCGTAGTAGATGTGACACCCGTCGTGGGAGGTGATGAACTCGACGAGGCGGCCGACCAGATGCTTGAAGTGTTTACGAGGGTAGTAGGCGCCGCGGTTGTAGCCCGAGAAGAGACCGTTGTAGGCGAGGATCGAGAGGTCCTTCGGCGGGCACATGAAATTTCCCGCGTTGGCGATCAGAACCGCCTGGGCCTCGCGGCTCAGCTGGCATTCGTCGAACACCTGCTGGAGCGTCCGGTTCATGTACCGGATGAGGGTCAGAAAACGCCATCCCATGACCGGCGCCTGCCACCAGCGGATCGAATCGGGCAATTGGCTCACTTCCGCGGTGAGGCGATCCAGGATGCTGGTGAATGCCTTGACCCGGACGCCCTGGCCCGGATACGCGGCTTCGATGTTGGCCGCCAGCCGGTCGTACCCGCAGGGGATGGCCACGCGCTTGCCGTCCGGCAGGATCACGTGATCGTAGCCATCAGGGTCGAGGGGTTCGAACGCGATGTCTTCGTTCAGGTTGAGCTTCTGAAGAAACCGCCAGACCCGGTCGCCTTGCCCGCAGCCCCAGATGTAGTGAATCTGGGCGCAGAACGAAAACTCGCCGTAGCTGAAAGTGTGGACGTATCCGCCCGGCAGGTCATGAGCCTCAAGCATGCAGACGCGCTGACCGCTGTCGGCAAGGAGAGCGCCCACGGTGAGCGCCGCCATGCCCGTGCCGATGACGAGAGTGTCGTACCGCGGATTGAGTGCG
>CAZBTT010000162.1:0-9194 GCA_964494295.1 uncultured Acidobacteriota bacterium | reverse complement strand
CGATTCCCGGATCGATGTGATCTACGAGCCGGAGCTTCTGCGAAGGCCGCGCTATGCCGCCGACCATAACGGCGTGGCGGTGCAGCGGTCGCCCGCCGACGAGGCACGGTGGCGATCGTTGCTTGCGCAGGCCGACGTCCTCTTCGATTTCGACTACACGAACGACGCGGAACTTCCAGAGCTCGCTCCGCGTGTCCGCTGGGTCCAGGCATCGAGCGCGGGGATCGGCCAGTTCGTGGCGCAGAGGCGTTATCACGAGCGTTGGAAGGGCGTCACCTTCACGACGGCCCGCGGCATCCACGCCGCGCCCCTGGCCGAGTTCTGCGTCATGGCGATGCTCGGAGCGAGCCGCGGCCTGTTTCTGATGCGGGATCTTCAGGCGCGCCGGCACTGGGAACGTTTCGCCGGGACCGATCTGGCGGGCCGGACCCTGGTCATCTTCGGCCACGGTTCGATCGGCCGGGAAGTTGGGAGACTCGCGCGGGCGTTCGGAATGAGGGTGGTCGGGGTGAAGCGGTCGGTGACGAGTGAGGATCCCGCCAACCACAACGTCGATGAACTGCACCCCGCTGCCGCCTTCAAGTCGCTTCTGCCGCGAGCCGAGTTCGTGGTCCTTGCCGCGCCACACACCAACGAGACGGAAAGGGTGATGGGAGCGCTGGAGTTCGAGAGCCTCCCCCGGGGCGCTTTCCTTGTCAACATCGGACGTGGCGCCCTGGTTGACGAGAGCGCGATGATCGAGGCGCTTCGAAGCGGCCGCCTCGGAGGCGCCGCTCTCGACGTCTTCGCCATCGAACCGCTTCCCCAGGACAGCCCGCTCTGGACGATGTCCAATGTCCTCGTCAGTCCTCATTCCGCGAGCACCAGCGACCGCGAAAACGGCCGGCTCACCGACTTGTTCTGCCTGAACCTCCGGTGCTTCCTGGCCGGTGAACCGCTGCGGAACGTCCTCGACGTTGCACGACTCTACTGAGGGAACAAGGCCCTCAGTCGACGTAACTGAAGCCGCAGTTCGAACACGTCCAGGTCCGGCCCTGCCGGTACATCTTGAAGCCGCACTGCGGGCAGACGCGATATTCGCGGCCCTCCTCGTCCTTGAGTTCCGCTTCGGCCTTCTCCTGCTCCGCGAAGATCTCTTCGTCGGTCTTCGGGCCCTTGCGTCTCTCCTCCTCCCTCGGCGAGGGGGAAGGCGAAGGCTTGGCCTTGGGCGGATCCTGCTTTGGAGGATCCTGCGCCCGCGCCGCAGCGGCCGCGAGGGCCGCCGCGAAAAGAGACGATCCTTGGAGGAAGCTGCGGCGGGAAACCGTCGCCATTCAGCCGATCAGGCCCACTGCTTGGCCATGTCGCCGATCACCGGGAGTTTGAACTCCTCGTTGCCATTGGCCTTGATCATGAGGAAGATCTGGGCGCCGAGAAAGGCCAGACCGATCGGCATTCCGAGCAGGCCGATGAGTCCGCCGAGCGCTCCCATGGCCATGCTCACCACGATGCTCAGTACCTGGATGCCGAAGCCGATCACGAAGCCGGCGCCGTGGAGAAGCAGGCTCTGGAATGCGTGGAACCTCACGAACTTGTTCTCTTTTTCAACCACCACCGCCACGATCGAGAAGACGAGCCCGATGCAGCAGGGAACGTTGCAGAGGAGGCCGCCGACGTTTGGGGCCACGCCGAGTTTGGTTTGGTTGTCGCTCATGGCGCGGATGCTAGCAAAGATCCTTCTGGCTCAGCGCCGATTCGCCTTCGCATCATTCACGAACTCCGCGATGTCATTCTTGAGTCGACGAAGCAGGTCCTGTTTACGGCACCACGCCCTTGCCGATGTATTGCGGCCAGACCAGCGCGGTCGATTTCGCCGCCTTCACCGAAGGCAGGTCCGCGAACAGAGTGGTTACGGCCGCGGTGTCGGCGGACCGGCAGAAGAGGATCTCCGCCGTGCTTCCGCCCTCGAGGGTGTACCAGGCGCCGACCCTTCCGTTGTCGATCAGGCCCTTCAGGAACGCGTGATTTTCCTCCTGCTGGGGCGCGGTGAGGGGCGTGGGTGGCCGTGTGATTTGAACGATCCTGACCTCTTCGATGCCGCTTGGGTCGATCCCTTCGCTCCTGAGCGCGCGATGGACGGTGGCCCGCTCGGCGTTGAGCGTCATGTAACCCTCACGGACATAATCGTCCGGCTGGAAGTAGGAGACGTACTCCTCCCGCGTGTTGGCCTTCACCACCACGATGCCGCGCTTCAGCTTCGAGGGATCGGCCAGCGGGCCGGCGGCGAAGAGCTTCTTCTCTCCATGGAGCCTCACGAAGTTCTCGATATGTCCCTTCTGCATCTTCGCGACCGCTTCCTTGTCGTCGGGCGTCTTCTTCCCGGTCTCGAGGAAGATGAACCAGGTGGGTCGGCTGTCCACAACGTCCTGAGCGAGGGCGGGGCGGTGGGTCAGAAGAAGGGAGAAGAGAGCGAGAGCGAAGGCGTTGGGAATTTGCCGCATCATGCCTCGGAACTTAACAAAACGCGCCGGGGCCGCAATATCCTGTGCCCCGTGACCGACGAGAAGGAGGAAGCGTAGATGAACGGCAGCGCGATCGCGCGGGATCTTCGCTACGCCCTTCGAGGCTTTCTCAGGAATCCGGGTTTCACGGCGGCGGCCGTCATTTCGATCGCGATCGGGATCGGCGCCAACACCGCGATCTTCAGCGTGGCGAGCGCCCTGCTGCTGCGGCCTTTGCCTTACGCTGATCCGGAGCGCCTCGTCATCCTCTGGAATCGCTCGCCCGGGCTCAACATCGCCGAGGACTGGTTCTCGACCGCGCAATACTTCGACGTCAAATCCGGCCATCGCGGGTTCGAACAGGTGGCGATCGCGATCGGCGCGAATCAAAACCTCACCGGGGCGTTCGAGCCCGAGCGGATCGGTGTCTTGCGTGTTTCCTCGAACCTCCTTCCGATGCTCGGCGCCCGACCCGCCCTCGGTCGGCTCTTCGTTGCCGAGGAGGACGTGCCCGGACGCGCCGGCACGGCCGTGTTGAGCCACGGGACGTGGAAACGGCGCTACGGAGGGGAAGCCGGTGTGATCGGACGCGCGATCACGCTCAACGGGACGCCCTATGAAGTTGTCGGGGTCCTGCCCGAGGGTTTTTCACTTCCGCGTGAGGTGCTGCCGACGCTGGGCACCGCGGAAGACGGCGAAATGTATCTACCCCTTCCGCTCGCGGAGGCCGCGGTGACCAATCGCGGGCAGGAGGACTACAACATCATCGCGAAGCTCAAGCCGGGCGTGAGCGCCGCCGAGGCGCAGGCGGAGATGGATGGGATCACGCGGAGGCTTCGAACCGACCATCCCGACGTCTATCCGCCCAACGGAGGTCTGACGTTCGGCATCGTCCCGCTCCTCGACCAGGTTGTGGGCGGCGTGAGGCAGACCCTCCTCCTGCTGCTCGGGTCGGTAGGCTTTGTGCTGCTGATCGCGTGCGCGAACGTCGCGAACCTCCTCCTCTCGAGAGCCCTCGCTCGCGAAAAGGAGATCGCGGTGCGCGTGGCGGTGGGCGCATCGGGAGGGCGCCTCGCGCTTCAACTGCTGGTGGAGAGTCTGGCCCTCGCTTTTCTGGGCGGTCTGCTTGGCACGATCTTCTCCTTCGCCGCGGTGAAGTGGATCCATGTGCTCCAGCCGCGGAACGTACCCCGCCTTGCAGATATCACGGTGAATGGGGAAGTGCTGCTGTTCACCTTCGTTCTCTGCGCGGGCGCGGGGATTCTCTTTGGCCTTGCGCCGGCCCTGGGCGCCCGGCGCGTCGACCCCGCGGAAACGCTCGTGGCCGCGGGCCGGGCGTCGACCAGCGCCAATCCGGTCTTCGGCCGCGGTCACGGATTGCGGAGGTTGCTCGTAGTCGCCGAGGTGGCGCTCTCGTTGGTTCTTCTGATCGGCTCGGGCCTGCTCGTCCGCAGCTTCGTGCGACTTCAAAACGTCGCGCCGGGCTTCGACCCCCAGGGTGTGCTGACCATGGAACTCACCCTGACCGGCCCGAGATACGCCGATGCGCAGATTGTCCGCGATACCTATCGCGACTTGTGGACCCGCCTCGACGCCCTCCCCGGGGTCTCCGCTTCGGGGGGGGTGACATCCCTTCCGCTCTCCGGCTTCTTCGCCTGGGGCCCGATCACGATCGAAGGCCGCACGCCGCCCCCCGGTGAGAACTTCATCAATGCCGATCAGCGCGTCGCCGCCGGCCGCTATTTCGAGGCCATGGGCATTCCTCTGATCAAGGGACGCTTCTTCAATCACGACGACACCCTCGAGAAGGACCGCGTCATCATCATCGATGAGTTCATGGCCAACGAGTACTGGCCGAACCAGGACCCGATCGGAAAACGGGTACGCTTTGGGGATCTCAAATCCACCGCCCCCTATCGAACCGTAGTGGGCGTCGTCGCACGCGTGAAGCAGTACGGTCTCGACACCGACGGGCGGATCGCCCTCTACGTGCCCCAGACCCAGTCCGGAGCCCGCGCTCTCTATGTCACGGTGAGGACTGCGGCGGATCCCACCGCACTCGCGGCTTCGGTAAAGGAGCAGATCCGCGCGATCGACCCGGATCTTCCGGTGTATCGCGTCCGGACAATGTCGGCGTGGGTCGATCAATCGCTGGCCCGGCCTCGTTTCACCATGACGCTCCTGACCCTTTTCGCGGGCCTCGCGCTGCTCCTGGCCGCGCTTGGGATCTACGGCGTGATGGCGTTCCTCGTGGCCCAGAGCACGCGCGAGATCGGAATTCGGGTGGCGCTTGGGGCCACCGAACAGAATGTTCTCTCGCTCGTGCTTCGCCAGGGCATGACCATAGTGATGTCCGGGGCCGCGGTTGGATTGCTGCTCGCCCTCGCATTGTCGCGGGTGATCGGCAGTCTCCTGTTTGGCGTGCCGGGCGCGGATCCGCTCACCTTCCTCGGGGCCGCGGCACTTCTCGGTGCGATCGCGCTGTTTGCGACCCTCGTTCCTGCGCGGCGCGCCGCGCGAACGGATCCCGTCGAGTCGCTCAGGATGGAATGAATTTCCGGGAGCGTCGGTTCCGGCTCGCCGGCGCCGGCGTGGTCCTTGCGATCCTCGGCCGGGCGTCTTTGGAGGGGCCCGCCCTGGTCGAATGGCACCGCACCTCGGTTCTGCCCGGCGTCGCGGGAATTCTGCAGGCGTTGTCGGGCGTAACGGTCGCGAATCTCGGGGAAGGGTTCGTGCTCGTCCTCGCGGGAGGAGCCCTGATTTCGCTATTCAAATTGAGAACCGCGGCGGTCCCTGCGCTGGTGTTCTCGGCCGGTCTCGCCGTCTTTTCCTTCTACTCTTTATGGGGCCTCGCCTACCGATATTCACCCCTTTCCGCACGGCTGGCGCCAATCCCTCCGGCTTCCGACGAGGCCTCGATGCGTCGTTTCATCGAACTTGCCGAAGGAGCGGCTCGCCTGGTGGGCCAAGCCGCGAGCGGACTTATTGATTTTGAAGGCGATGCCGAGGTCGTGATGGCGAAGATCAACGCGGGACTTTCCGAGGGCGCCGCCAGGTTGCCGAGGTCGATCGATGCTTCCCCGATTCGCGGCGTCGCCTTCGGACCGGTGAAATTCTCGCGGGTTTCCTTCGCGTTGAGCCGCCTTCAGTTGTCCGGCTACTACTTCCCCTGGACCGGCGAGGCCCAGATCAATGGGGACATGCCCCGCACTCTCTGGCCCAGAGTGGCCGCTCACGAGAAGGCGCACCAGCAGGGTTTCGCCCGGGAGAACGAGGCCACCGTGATCGGGGTGCTCACGTGCCTGAAGTCGAGCGATCCGCGCGTCTTCTATTCGGGGACTCTCGGCCTTTACGTGAACTTCGATCGTGAGCTTGCAGGACTCGATCGCGAGGCCCGGGCCCGCGTCTGGGCCATGCTGCCCGCGAGAGCGGTCGCGGACTTCCGGAACGAAGCCGCGTTCTGGAAGGCTCACGAAGGTGTAGCGGGAGCGGTGAGCGAAAAGGTGAACGACACGTACCTCAAGACGCAGGGCATCAGGAGCGGGGTGCGGTCGTACGGTGAGACGACAAGGCTCATCCTCCAGGCGATCGAGACCGGGCCTTTGGAGATCGCGCCGCTCCTCCGGGGGACGTCGCCCGTCCCGCCGGAAGTAACCGCAATCGCGTCGCCGCCGATAAGGTAGGCGAGACATGCCTCACGACACCCCATTGCTCGCGACCCTCGCGGCTGCGGTGCTCGTGGCCTGGGTGCTTGGCCTGCTCGCGCAGCGATTCAAGTTCTCGCCCATCGTCGGGTACCTGGTCGCGGGTATTGTGATCGGACCACACTCACCCGGGTTTGTCGGCGATGTCGCCCTCGCGTCGCAACTCGCGGAGATCGGGGTGATTCTCCTGATGTTCGGGGTCGGCCTGCACTTCCATCTCGGGGATCTGATGGACGTCAAGCGGATCGCGATTCCCGGCGCCTTGATCCAGTGCACGGTGGCGACTCTTCTCGGCGTCGGCATCGGAATGGCGTTTGGTTGGCCGATGGTGGAGGGCCTGGTTCTCGGCATGGCCCTGTCGGTCGCGAGCACCGTGGTGCTCCTGCGCGGCCTCGAGTCCCACAACCTTCTGAGCACACCAGCCGGGCATGTCGCCATCGGTTGGCTGATCGTGGAGGACATCCTCACCGTCATCGTGCTGGTGGTGTTGCCCGCGCTCTCCACGAGCGGCGGAGAGGCCCTGACCGCCTCGGGACTCGCGATGGCGATGGCGATTGCGCTTGGAAAACTCACGGTGCTCGTGGCGCTCGTCTTCTTCATCGGCTCGCGAGCGGTGCCCCGGCTCCTCGTCGAAGTGGCGCGGCTGCAGTCGCGGGAACTCTTCACCCTGACCATCCTCGGAATCACGGTGGCGATCGCCGCGGGGGCCGCGGCATTCTTCGGAGCGTCGGTCGCTTTGGGCGCCTTCCTCGCCGGCATGGTGGTGGGCCAGACGAAGGCCAGCCAGCAGGCCGCCGCCGACGCTCTTCCGCTTCGCGACGCTTTCGCTGTGTTGTTCTTCGTCTCGGTGGGGATGTTGTTCCAGCCGCGCTTCATCATGGAGGAGCCCTGGTTGTTCCTGGCCGCGCTCGGTGTCGTCCTGGTGGGAAAGCCGCTGGCCGCCCTGGGTGTGGTTGCCGTTCTCGGCTACTCAACGCGGACCGCCCTGGTCGTGGCAGTCGGCCTCGCGCAGGTGGGCGAGTTCTCGTTCATCCTGGGAACTCTGGCACTGCATTACAGGCTCCTGTCGGAGACCGGCTACAACCTCCTCGTCGCAAGCGCGTTGGTCTCGATCGCGATCAATCCCTTCCTGTTCCGGGCCCTCGAACCCCTGGAGGCGGGTCTTCGCCGGCTCCCCTGGGTCTGGCGTCTCCTCAACGCCTCGGCGGTGGGACGGGCCGATCGTTTCAACACCGCCGCGGCAGAGGCCATCGCCATTCCGAAGGCGCCCCTCGCGGTCATCGTGGGCTTCGGGCCGGTGGGCCAGGCGGTGGATCGCGGCCTGCGGCATGCGGGACTTGAAACCGTGATCATCGACCTCAACATGGACACGGTGTCCGAGGTGGCCTCGAAGGGACGCCTCGCGATCTACGGCGACGCGACCCACGAGGTGATTCTCAAGGCCGCGGGAATAGCACGCGCCACCCAGTTGATCGTGACCCTGCCGCACTCGGTGAACCGGGCCCCCCTCGTGACCGCGGTCCGGCAGCTCAACCCCAATTGCCGCATCTTCGTACGCGCCCGCTACCTCAAGGAGCGCGAGGAGCTTGTCCAGGTAGGCGCCTATGCCGCCTGCTTCGAGGAGGCCGAGGCCGCGGTGGCGCTAACCGCAGGCGTGCTCACCGACATGGGCATCGACGCGGCCACGATCGTAAAGGAAGTGGACCGGGTTCGGGCGGAAACGACAGGCGCCTCGCTCGCCACGTTCTCTCCAGAGCCCCCGACCTGAGCGGCGCAACCCGACCCTGTCGGGTAAACTCCCCGGCTTCCATGCTGCAAGTCTCTATTTCGAAGATCCCGAGCGAGGGACTTGATATCGACGAGGTCGTGAACGGGGAGATCCTCGCGATCGATCCCGAAGAACTCTCGACCGAGAAGGAGGGCCGGTTCAAGGCTCACGTCGAGCGTTCCGACGCGGGCAGCCTCCACGTCCGAGGGCATCTCAATCTCAAGACCTCGGGCCCCTGCGCCCGTTGTCTCGCCGACACGCCGCTGACCGTCGATCAGGAGCTGGACCTCTTCTTTCTTCCCGAGTCCGAGGCCCTTTCCGAGTACGACGACGAGGAAGGCGCCGAACTTCAGGATCGCGACCTCGTGGTCACCTTCTACAAGGGCGATGTCCTGGACCTCAAGGGCATGGTTCGTGAGCACATCCTGCTCGCCCAGCCCATGAAACGCCTCTGCCGGGAAGACTGCAAGGGCGTCTGCCCGACCTGCGGAGCCGATCGAAATCTCACCAACTGCGGTTGCCCGAAAGAGGCGATCAGCGAAACCCCCTTCTCCTCGCTTTCCCTCCTCGGAAGCGCAGAACGTGCACCTTTGAAGAACGCACGGTAGAATCACGGTCCCTAAAGACAATGCCCAATCCAAAACGCCGCCACTCCAAGAGCCGCCGCAACATGCGGCGGGCTCACGATTTTCTCGAAACCCCGAACCTGAGCAAGTGCACCCACTGCGGCGCCGCGACCATGCCGCACCGCGTCTGCGCGGGCTGCGGGTACTACAAGGGCAAGCAGGTCATCGCCGCGAAGAACGCCGCGTAAGCTCCCCTAAAGCTCCCTTGCGGCCAGATTCCTGGCTGTAACCTCTCCCAAATGACCGGATCTTTGAAGGGCGTCCGCGTGGCCGTGGATGCCATGGGCGGCGATTTCGGCGTGGCCACCGCGGTCGAAGGCTCGATCGCGGCCGCTCGCCGGTACGGCCTGGCCCTGAGGCTCGTGGGTCGCGAGGCCGCTGTCAAGGCCGAGGTCGCCAAGGCCGACATCTCCGGCCTCGACATCGAGGTCGTGGATGCGCCGGACGAGGTCGGCATGGCGGAAAAGGTGGGCCGGCCCACTCTCAAAAAGCGGTCCTCCATCCTGATCGCCGTGGAAATGGTCGAAAGAGGCGAGGCGGACGCATTCTTCTAGGCCGGAAACACCGCAGCGTGCTGGACCACTGCCAAAATGGCTCCCGGACCCACTCCCGAGAA
>CAZBTT010000161.1:0-9242 GCA_964494295.1 uncultured Acidobacteriota bacterium | reverse complement strand
ATCCGCCCTCCCAGCTGCGACAGTGCCTGTACCCACGGCGCGTCCGAAAGGAGATAACGGATCCTCGAGTCCGCGCCGGGAATGTAGGGGCGCACGCGCTCTCCTACAGTCTCGAGGTACGACACGAGCGCCGCATCCTCGATCGGGAGGAAAAGACTCTGAAGGTGTTCGTGGACGGCATCGCCCAGATCCGACTCGCGGCTCTCGTCGAAGATCAGCGGACCGGCGGTTCGGGGTCGCGAGACAGGATCGCAGGAGGTCTCCTGAGGGACTGCCGCACTTGCCAGCGAGGCGAGCGCGATGAAGACGAGCGAGGGAACAACCTTCCGGTGGATTCTCTGCATGCTCGGCGAAGTATGCCCCTTCCCGAGTGCGGAAAAGGCTCGTTTGGGAACCTGACGCCCTCCCCAAACGTCAAATCCTCTAATGAGCACCACCCTGTCCAATCTCCGCTACGCCCTTCGCGGGCTCCGCCGAAGCCCCCTTTTCGCGTCGGTGGCGATCCTCTCCCTCGCCCTGGGGATCGGGGCCAACACCGCGATCTTCCCGCCTATCGATCAGATCCTGCCCCGCAACCTCGCGGTTCACAATCCAGACCAGCCGGTGATGGTCGACAACGCCGCCGAGCTGGTTTCCGGCAACTACTTCTCGATGCTGGGCGTCCGGCCCGCGGCGGGGCGGGTCTTCACGCCGGAAGACGACAAGGTCGCGGGCGGGCATCCCCACGTCGTCTTGAGCCACGCGTACTGGGTCAGCCGCTTCAATGCAGATCCCAAAGTCGTCGGCAAGACCATCCGCTTGAACGACTACCCCATGACCGTTATCGGCGTTTCCGCCGAAGGTTTCGTCGGTCTCGATCCGGCGCAAGCTCCCCAGATCCGCGTGCCCGTCCAGATGAAAGAGCAGGTGATGCCGACACTCGGCTGGCTCAAGATGGAAGACCGCCGCGCGCGATGGGTTCAGGTGTTCGCCCGGCTCAAGCCGGGCTTCACGCTGGAGACCGCGCAACCCGCTCTGCAGACGCTCTTCACTCAGATCCGCACCTATGAGATGACCCTCGAGGCGGCGAAGAACTGGTCGGCCTACTCGCGAACCGAGTTCATGAAGGGCCGGCTGCTGCTCGCGAACGCCGCCATCGGCTATTCCAGTATCCGGAACGATTTCTCCACGGCTCTCGTGGTCTTGATGTGCATGGTGGGCCTCGTCCTCCTGATCGCCTGCGCCAACGTGGCGAACCTGCTGGTCGCCCGCGGTCTGATGCGCCAGAAGGAGATCGCCCTGCGACTCTCGCTCGGGGCCACGCGCTCGCAGCTGGTGCGGCAGCTTCTGGTCGAGAGCCTCGTCCTCTCCTTCGCCGGTGGGCTCCTTGGGATCGCCATCGCTTTCGGTCTGACGAGTGCACTCCTGACTCTTCTTCCCCAACAGAGCCAGCCTCTGCTTCTCACTCCCGTGCCCGACCTGCGGATACTCGCCTTCACGTTCGGGCTCACCCTGATTACCGGAATCGTGTTCGGCCTTGTCCCGGCGCTGCGGGCCAGCCGGCCGGATCCGTGGACCACGCTCAAAGACACCGTGGGATCGATCGCGGGCACCGGTGGCTCGCTCTTCCTGCGCAAGGGCCTCGTGACGGCTCAGGTGGCGCTCAGCTTCCTCCTTCTCTTCGGGGCGGGCCTCTTCGTCAACAGCCTGCAGAATCTAAAGACCGCCGACACCGGTGTGGCCCTCGACAATCTCATCACGTTCCAGCTCTCACCCGCCCTGAGCGGATACGACGATGCCCGCGCCAATCTCTTCTACCGCAACCTGCGTGAGCGCCTGGGCGGTCTGCCCGGTGTCCAGTCGGCGGGCTTCGCGGCCGTGGCCATCCTCGCGGGCGACGAATGGGACTCCTCGATGGCGGTCGAGGGCCACCAGGCCAAGGACGGCGAAGACATGCAGGCGTTCATGAACGCGGTCTCGCCGGGCTACTTCCAGACCCTGAAGACAGCGATCGTCGACGGGCGTGACTTCAACGACACCGACGCGCGCGGAGATCTCTTCTCCGACACCAGCAGCGGTGTCGCGATCGTGAACCGACGGTTCGCGGAACACTTCTTCCCCGGCAAGAGCGCCGTTGGCAAGCGACTTGGATGGGGCGGCGGACCCAACTCGAAACTCACGATCGAGATCATCGGTGTGGCTGCGGACTCTCTCTACGAAGGTCCACGTGAGGGGATCCGGCGGCAGGTCTTCCTGCCGAAGTCGGGCAAGGACGACGCCGCTTTCTATGTGCGGACGACCACACCCTCAAGCAGTGCCTTCACGATGGTTCGAAACGAAGTACGGGCCATGGATCCGTCGATTCCCGTGTTCGGCGTCAAGACCGTCGAGGGGCAGCTCGACGAGACACTTCTGACCGACCGGCTCATCGCCATGTTGTCCGCGGGGTTCGGTGTGCTCGCGACTCTTCTCGCGAGTATCGGCCTGTATGGCGTCATGGCCTTCGTGGTGGTGCGGCGGCGGAAAGAACTCGGCATCCGGCTGGCCCTCGGCGCCCAGCCCGGAACCGTCACCGGTCTCGTGATGCAGGAGGTGCTGATGCTGCTTGCGATCGGTCTCGCGGTGGGCGTGCCGACCGCCCTCGGCCTTGGCCGCTACGTTTCGTCGCAGCTCTATGGAGTCCAGGCCCACGACCCCGGCATCGCGATCGCGACGGTCGCGCTGCTGAGCCTGGTCTCGGCGGCCGCGGGCTTCATCCCCGCGCGCCGGGCCAGCCGGATCGATCCGATCCTGGCTCTTCGATACGAGTAGCCGCCAGCCCGGAGAATCTCAGCCGTCCTTCTTCATCAGTTCCACAAGCGACACTGGCCCGGCGGATTTCGCTTCGCCGGCGACGACCCGCCGGAGGTAACCCGCCTGGCCGAGGTGGAAGGATGCATGCGAGCACAGGTGCTGGAGGAAAAGGGCCGTCCCGGTTTCCTTCCCGGGAACCGGGCTCGCCGGATAGACCGCGGCCAGAACTTCCGGCGACAAGCCGGGAAGCGCCTTCTCCACTGCGGCCTTCGCCGCGGCGAGTTCGGCCTTGATCTCCGCACGCGTGCCAGACGAACGTGAGAACTCCAGCTCGCGGTTTCGCACGTAGCCGGTTCCGCCAAGCACCGCCCCGATGAAGTGCTGGAGGTTCCCCGCCACGTGAAGCGCGAGATTCCCCGCTGAGTTCGTGATGCCGGGCGCCGTCTTCCAAACGGACGCGTCGTCGGGGTACAGGTCGAGTTCACGCGCGAAGGCGTTGAGTTCGCGCACGAGAAGGGTCGTGAGGTTCGTGGTGAAGTCGTTCATCGTGGCGCAGGCTACCTCGGGGCGGCTACACTGCCCGCACATCGTCGATGCCTTGGAGGAAGACATGGGAATGCCGAATCGTCGTGAGTTCGTAGCCCTGAGTGTGGGAGCGGTCGCAGCACCTCGGGTCTCGGCCTTGAGCGCCTCGCCGATCCCGGCCGCCGCGCCAGCCGAGGAGCTCGTGGCCCTCACCCTGGCCGAAGCGTCAAAGCGGATCCGTAACCGCCAGGCGACGTCGGTGGAACTCACCCAGGCGCTGCTCGACCGGATCAAGGTCTACAACCCGAAGCTGAACGCCTACATCACGGTCATGCGCGCAGAGGCGCTCGCCCAAGCCGCGCGGCTCGACGACGAGGCGAAGCAGGGCCGGTTCCGCAGTCCGCTTCATGGAGTCCCGATCGCGCTCAAAGACAACGTCGATACCGCGGGCACAAGGACCACGGCCGCGAGTCAGGTGTTCGACGACCGCGTTCCCGACGAGGACGCAGACGTCGCGCGTCGACTCAAGGAGGCGGGAGCGGTCATCATCGGAAAGACCAACCTGCATGAGTTCGCCAACGGCGGATCCTCGGCCTCCACTTACTTCGGGCCCGTCCGCAATCCCTGGGCGCTCGACCGCATCCCCTCCGGATCCTCCGGCGGTTCGGCGGCGGCGGTGAGCGCCGACCTCGCCTTTGGCGCGCTCGGCACCGACACGGGCGGATCGATCCGTCAGCCCGCGGCCTTCTGCAGCATCGTGGGCCTCAAACCCACCTACGGCCTCGTGTCCATCCGGGGAATCATTCCACTCATCTACTCGCTCGATCATTGCGGGCCCATGACGAAGACCGTCGAGGACGCGGCGATCCTGCTGAATCACATGACCGGCTACGACTCGCACGACGTCGCCAGCGTGGAGCACGCGCGCGAGGACTATGTCACGGCCCTGAAACAGCCGGTCGCAGGGCTCCGTCTCGGCATTCCGCGCGCACCCTACTTCGATCGGCTCGATGACGAGGTCGCGGCGGCGGTCGAGAGCGCCATCGGCGTTCTAAGCGGACTCACGAAGGCCACGGTGGACTGTCACCTTCCAAGCACCGCGGGCTTCGACTCCCTGGCCCTCGGCGCCGAGCGCATCGCCTATCACCTCGATTTGTTCCGGCGGAACTCGAACCGCTATTCGCTGCACGTTCGCCAGAGCCTCGAGTCCACCCTCAAATCGATGAACGATGGCGCCGCCCAACCCTGCGCGGATAAGGTGGTCGACTACATCGACTCGCAGTGGAAGCTCACCCTCCTTCGCAAGAACATCGACGCGGCATTCACGAACTTCGACCTCGTGATTCTGCCCACGATGCGGATCATGCCGAGAACGATCGATGACGCCTTGAACCGCGAACGGGTGAGCGTGCCCCGTGAACCCGAGTCCGTTTCGAACTGCGCGCCTTTCAACAGTTTCGGTCTTCCCACCATCTCCATTCCCTGCGGCTTCTCGAAAAGCGGTCTGCCGATCGGCTTGATGATCGCGGGTCCACGCTTCGCCGAGGGCAAGGTGCTGGCGCTCGCCCATGCCTACGAGAAGGCGACCCAGTGGCACACGAGGCGACCCACTCTGAGTCCCGACATGGTGGTGCCGGCCCTGAAGCCTGAAGCGCCCGCGGTCCGGGGCTCACTAGAATGAAAGCGAAACCGGAGAAGCCCATGACGAAGCCCGCCCTGACTGCCCTGACGCTTTTCTTCGCGGCCACCGCGGGCCACGCGCTGGACTGGCCGCAATGGCGCGGCCCGAGCGGCAACGGCGTGAGCGCCGAGAAGGGTCTGCCCGTCACGTGGACCAACGACAAGAACATCGCGTGGCGAGCGAAGCTCGAAGGCCAGGGAGTGTCGTCACCCATCGTCTCCGGGGATCAGGTCATCATCACATCGCAGGTCGGACGCGGCGATGTTCGCCCCGGCAACCATCCGATGCTCGGCCAGCGGGGCGACACCAGCGAACGTCCCCTCACCGCAGCGGCGGCCGACACGGTCACGTTCCTGGTCGAGTCCTACAGCCTCAAGGACGGCAAGAGGCTTTGGCAGCACCGGCTACCCGCAGAACGGACCGCGGAGACGCTGCCCGAGGTGCATCAGAAAACGAATCTGGCAAACCCGAGTCCGAGCACGGATGGCGAGCGCGTCTACGCGTGGTTCGGCACCGGCCAGTTCGTGGCCCTCGACATGAAGGGCAAACTCGTCTGGCAGAAGCACCTCGCGAAAGAGTACGGCCCCTATGCGATCACCTGGGGCCATTCGAGTTCACCCACGATCTACGGCGACACACTCATCCTGCAGTGCGACCATGAGCCGGCGTCGTACCTCTTGGCGCTCGACAAGAAGACCGGCGCGCAGAGGTGGAAGGCCGACCGGGGAAAGGGACTTCGCTCGTACAGCACGCCCACGATCGTCACTGGACCAGGCGGCGACGAGTTGGTGGTGAACTCGAGCCTGCGCCTCGAGGGCTACGACCCGAAGAATGGCGAGCGCCTGTGGTTCTATGAAGAGGCGAACAACTTCCCCACCACTGTCCCCTCATTCTCCGACGGGGTGATTGTCACCAGCCGCGGCTATCGCAGCGGTCCTTACATGGCGATCCGTCCGGGCGGGCGCGGGGACATCGCGGGGACAAAGAACCTGATGTGGCATGTCCCCACGGGCGCGCCGTACGTGTCTTCGGTCGTCCACTACAACGGTGTCGTCTACATGGCGAGCGATCTTGGGATCCTCCAGGCCGCCGATGCCAGGACCGGAGAACGTCTCTTCCAGGGCCGCACCGGCAACCTCTACAGCGCGGCGCCGGTCGCGGGCGACGGCAAGGTCTACTTCGTGGCCGAGAATGGCGAAACCGTGGTGCTCAAGGCATCGCGCGAGTTCGAGATCCTCTCGAGAAACCAGCTCAGCGGCCGTTTCATGGCCTCGCCCGTGATCGCGAAGGGCCGGCTCCTTCTCAAGAGCGACGACGAACTCATCGCCGTGGGCAGCTGAGTCCGCACGAATGGAACGTTTCCTCTGGATCTGCTTCGCGGGGGCCCTCGGCACGGGTGTCCGGTACCTTGTCGGAGTGTGGGCCGGGCAGCGCCTTGGCGCGGCGTTCCCCTACGGCACGCTGATCGTGAATGTCGCCGGGTGTTTCCTCATCGCGCTGATCACCCATGCCGCGCTCAGCATGGCGTCGTTTTCGCCGACCCTGAGGCTCGCCCTTACCACCGGCTTCCTGGGCGGCCTCACCACGTATTCGAGCTTCGCCTACGAGACGACGCGCCTGGCCCAGGACGGAGCCATCGGCGCGGCGTTCCTCAACTTCGGCATCACCACCGTGGCGTGTTTCGGCGCGGTGCTTCTGGGCCTCGCTCTGGCGCAGCGGATTTTCGGCGCCTGAAGGGAATCAAGAACCATGCGAGTGCTCGACGGCGAACAAACCCTGGTCCGCATCTTCGTGGGCGAGGGCGACCTGTGGCATCACCGGCCGCTCGCCACCGCGATCCTCGAACGGCTCCGTGCGGAGGGTTTCGCGGGCGCCACGGTGATGCGCGGCGTCGCCGGGTTCGGGGCCAACAGCGTGATCCACACCTCGAATCTCGTCGACCTGTCCGCGGATCTGCCGGTTTTGATCGAGGTGGTTGACGATGAGGAGCACATCGAAAGTCTGTTGGCGATCCTCGACGAGATGATCGTGGGCGGCGCGCTCGTCACAATGGAAAAGGTTCGCGTTCTGCGGTACGCCGGCGGCAGCGGAAAAACCAAGCGCTGAGTTCTCCCGGCGTTGCAGAATTGTCCTGCCCCAAAAGCACTTTCGCGTGGCGGTCCGCACCCGATAAGTCCAATGGACTGAGCAATTCAGCAAGCTCTTTGGGTGGCATTGCTCTTGCTGCCTTAACAGGGCATGACTTTCTCCGCCCTTCTCCTCCTCTCCGCCGCCCTCGGCGCCACTCCCACCCCAGGCGTCTTCGACCGTGTGCTGCGCCTGCAGGTTCTGCTCGATCGCGCCCATTTCTCGCCCGGTGAACTCGACGGCGCGCATGGCACAAACCTTCGGGGCGCGGTGGCGGCCTACCGCACGCGGATCATGAAACAGGCAAGGGCCACGGATGCCGATGTCGCAGACGAACTGGCGAAGACGGATGAGGCGCCGATCCTGATCTCGTACACGATCGTGGATGCGGACGTGGCCGGCCCCTTCGTGGAGATCCCGCCCGATCTCATGGACCAGGCGAAACTGCCGGCGCTTGGCTATTCGTCGGCCATCGAAGCGCTGGGCGAACAGTTCCACGCGAGTCCAAAACTCCTGAAGCGCCTCAACCCCGGCAAGACCTTCACGGCCGGAGAGGAGATCCAGGTTCCAAACGTTCAGCGGGCCGCCCCCGGAAAAGCGGCGAGAGTTGTCGTGAGTCTCCGCGACCAGTCGGTGATGGCGCTTGACGAGGACGGCGTGCCGATCGCCCGATATCCGGCCACTCTCGGCAGCAGCCGTGACCCCCTCCCGCTCGGCGATTGGAAGATCAACGGAGTGAGCAAGAACCCGACCTTCGTCTACAACCCGGAACTCTTCTGGGACGCCAAGGCGGATCAGGCCAAAGCCACGCTGCCCGCCGGCCCGAACGGCCCGGTGGGTGTGGTGTGGATCGACCTTTCGAAGGAATCCATGGGAATTCACGGAACCCCGTCGCCGGCGCTGGTCGGGAAACGCGAATCTCACGGATGCATCCGGCTCACGAACTGGGATGCCAGCGAGCTTGCCGGACTCGTATCGCCTGGCCTGCCCGCGCTTCTAAAGAGGTAACCGATGAAGTTTCTGCTCTTCGCGCTCGGGGTTCTCACGGGCACCGTCGCGACCTATCTTGTCCTGACCCGGGTGTGGTGGCCCGACGTGCGTCTCCAGGCCGCGCATGAGGTTCCCGCCATCGTGGCCGTCGCCGTGGCGTCGCCCTCACCGTGGCCATCACCGTTCCCGTCACCTGGGGACGCCACGAGCCTCGCAACCCCCGAAACGCCGATCGGCGTGATTCCGGAATCCTGGCCGCGGCCCCCCATCGCTCAGTTGACGCCCAGCCCGCTCGTCGCGGAATCCTCGCCGTCGCCTGCTCCGCCCATCGAGACCAGAACCCTCGAACTGCCTGTGCTCCAGACCGATCTCGACCGGCTCCGCGAACGGTCGCTCATCATTCCCGTCCAGGGGCTGTCCGCAAAGTCGCTGCGCGACACGTTCAAGGACAGCCGCGGCGGCCGTGTGCATCAGGCCATCGACATCATGGCGCCGCGAGGAACGCCGGTCCTGGCCGTGGACGACGGTCGCGTGGAGAAGCTCTTCACGAGCAAGCAAGGCGGTATCACGCTCTATCAATTCGATCCGTCGGGCGAGTACTGCTATTACTACGCTCACCTCGACAGCTATGCGCGGGATATCGCGAACGGCCGGGTCCTGCGAAAGGGCGACGTGATCGGCTACGTGGGCTTCACCGGCAACGCGTCGCCCGCCGGCCCCCATCTGCACTTCACCGTCTTTCGCCTCGGGGAGGGGAAACGCTGGTGGGAGGGCACGGCCATCAATCCGTTCCCGCTGTGGGCGGCGTCACCGGCTCCGTAGGCTTGAACCGGCCGGCCAGATTCCGGCGTGGTAGCCTCCGCGTGCATACGTTCCGTGCCAACCCTTGGAGGTCTCCAGAGATGAGTTCCGATTCCGTCGTCGCATTTCCCGCGGCGCCCCTCCTCGTTTGCGCCTTCCTCGGGACAACACTTGCTCTGACCCCGACAAGGGCGGCGGCTTCGGACCTCGCGGACGTCAAGGCGCGAGGCAAGCTGATCGTGGTGACCTTCCCGTTGATGGAGGACAGCTTCATGCAGGTCGATGTGGAGGCCATGCGGAAGCTCGGCGCCGGTCTCAAGGACATGCGCGATCCGGAGCACTTCAA
>CAZBTT010000160.1:0-9331 GCA_964494295.1 uncultured Acidobacteriota bacterium | reverse complement strand
GACACGGGGGCGGCCCCCATGGCGGGCGGAACGCCGACCGACCGAAGGGAGGGACGTTGCACTGGCAGGCGCCGGGGCGCGGGAGCTCGCCAGGGATCCGGCCTGCGCTAGTCGGAGGTGTGGGGCCGCAAAGTGCTCAGCCCCCCCTGGCCCAAATGCCAGGCTACGCCCGAGATAGTCCTCCCGCATACACTCACGAAACTCTTCGAGGAGGCTTCATGGAGTTTCGACTCATCTCTCGTCCCCTGATGGTCCGCGCGGCCATCGTGCTCTCTTTCGCCGCGAGTGTGGCGGTCGCGGACGACAACAACTGGGCGCAGTGGCGGGGGCCGCTGCACACCGGCGAAGCGACGCGCGGCAACCCTCCGCTCGAATGGAGCGAGGACAAGAACGTCCGCTGGAAGGTCGAGGTGCCGGGCCTTGGCAAGAGCACGCCGGTGGTGTGGAACGATCTCGTGTTCGTGACCACCGCGGTGCCCACAGGGGCTCCCGGAAACCTCGAGTACGTGGTTCAGGCCCACAACCGCGGCGATGGAAAGCTCCGCTGGCGGAAGGTCGCGAAGGTGCAGGCGCCGCACGAAGGCACCCACAAGGACGGCAGCTTCGCGTCGGGTTCCGCGCTCACGGATGGAGAGATGGTCTACGCTTTCTTCGGTTCGCGCGGCCTCTTCGCCCTCGACTTCAAGGGAAATCTCGTCTGGGAGAAACAGTTCGGGGCGATGCGGACACGCCTGTCGTTCGGCGAGGGCGCCTCGCCCGTGCTCCACGGAAACGCACTGGTGGTGAACTGGGACCACGAGGATCAGGACTTCCTGGTGGCCCTCGACAAGAAGACGGGCAGGGAAATCTGGCGCACCGAACGCGACGAACCGACGTCATGGTCGACCCCGATCGTGGTGACTCACGGTGGCCGGGAACAGGTGATCGTGAACGCCACGAACCGCGTGCGCGGCTACGACCTCGCCACCGGAAAGGCGCTGTGGGAGGCGGGCGGCATGACCGCCAACGTCATCCCCTCGCCAGTCCACGCGGACGGGACGGTCTACGTGACCAGCGGCTTCCGAGGCAACGCGCTCCTGGCCGTGCGTCTCGCGGAAGCGCAGGGGGATGTCACCGGCAAGGCCGCCATTGCCTGGAGTTATGACCGGGACACGCCCTACGTTCCCTCGCCCCTTCTCTACAAGGGCGGTCTCTACTTCCTCAAGACCAACTCCGCGGTCCTGACCCGGATCGACGTGGCCACCGGGAAGCCTGATTACACCCAGCGGCTCGAAGGGATGAGCAACGTCTACGCCTCGCCGGTCGCGGTCGGCGGCCGGGTCTACGTGCTCAGCCGCGAAGGCGTGATGATGGTGCTCGAGGCAGGGCCGGCGCTCAAGGTGCTGGCCACCAACAAGCTGGCGGACGGATTCGACGCTTCACCGGCACTCGTGGGTGACGAGATGTACCTGCGCGGCCAGAAGTACCTCTACCGCATTTCGAAGGACTGAGCTAGCGGCGGACCTTCGGCGGGAGCAGACTCTTGGGGAACTTCGCTACCACCGTGTAGTGGGGGTCGACGATGTTGGCGACGCGCACCACGCCCACCTGCGAAGCCACCTGATAGGCCTCCATCTTGTCGAAGCCGTAGTCCGCGACCAGCCATTCGATCAGTTCCACGTACGCGATGCGCATGGCGTCGACCAGTGGCCGCACGCTTCCCGCGACCATGATGTACTCGGAGTTCTCGATGCGGGGCCAGCGAATCCGCTGACCCTTGATGACATCGAACTGGAACGTGACATCGGCGGTCGACTCGAGACCGGAGCCGGTGATCTCGCCGTCGCCTTGCGCGGCATGGAAGTCACCGAAGTAGAACAGGCCGCCCTCGTGGAAAACGGGGAGGTAGACGGTGGCTCCTTCGGTCACGTCCGACGCGTCCATGTTCCCGCCGAAGTCTCCAGGCCATAGACCGCCAAATTCCTCTTCACCTGCGGGGGCGGTGGCGACACGCCCGAGCATGGGCCGGAGCGGAATCTCCATTTGCTTCACCACCGAATTCGGCAGGTCGATGATCCCGACGTTGCGGGCTCGATCGAGCCGCCAGACGAAGCGGCGAGCGGGAAGCGGATCGTTCAACAGTCGCGTCCGGCTATCCCCAGCGACCCCGCTGATGCCACCCGGCGTGACGTTCGAGATGGCCACATCCTGGTTTGGTCTAAGCCGGACCACCTTCACCACGAGCGTATCGCCGGGAGAAGCTCCTTCGATGTGGAAGGGTCCCACTTCGCCCGGCCAGGGGCCGGCTTTCTCCTTGTTGTAGTAGTCGCCCGGCTTCGTGAAGGTCCGGGTCTCGACGACCGCTCCGGGCTTGAGGCGCAGAACCGGCTCGCGCACCGCAAAGGTGGGCACGCCGCGCGTCGGCTCGTGCGTGATCGTCTGACCCTGGACGACGGCAGCCGAGCCGCACAGGGTGGTGGTAGCCAGAAGGAGGGAAGAGACGCGCGACAGCGTGTATGGCATCAGGGGACTCTGACGTCGCCCCCTCCCTCTGTCAACCGGGAGGGAGCCTAGAAGCTGAGGTCCGCGACCCGCCGCCTAAGAACCGTCTGCACGTTGGTGGCGAGCGCCGTGCCTTTCGCGTTGATCGCGGTGTTGGCTTCCGCTCCGACGACCGCAAGCACCGGGCTGCCGGCATCGAGGTCCGCGAACTTGTTGTAGAACTCGGTCGTGACGATTTCGTTCGCCTGCGCGCCCATGCCTCGGACGGACACCTGAGCGCCGGCGATCTTGCCTTGCTCCTTGGCTTTCTTGAGCGCCGGAAACACATCGGTCCGATAGTGCGCCAGGGCCTCCTGCGTCTTCCCCTGCTGCACGCGTCGCACGACCATCCGGCTCACCAACGCGTCGCCCGCCGGAATGGTGAGGTCATTGACGCGGTTGGCCAGATACGTCCGCTGGGTCTCGATGCACTTGCGAATCTTCCCGTTGAGGCGAGCCGCGGCTTCGGCGCCGAGAGCCGTGACCAGCGGACCCGGACTGTCCATCGCCGCGAATTTCTCGAATGGGACGACGATCGAGTACTCGAAGGAGTTGCCGACCGCGGTAGACCAGACGGATCGGCTCGCGATGCCCGCCTTCTTGAGCCCGGGCACCACTTCGTTCTTCTGGAGGTCAATCCATTCGTTCAGCATCTCGGGCTTCACGCGCACGACCGTCACGTGGTAGCGGGTGGTGTTGGGGGCAGCCGGAGAGGCGGCGGGAGTCGGCGTCTGGGCCGAAGCGGGCGCCGGCAGAGAGGTTGAGACGATCACGGTTAATGCGGCGACAACGAGCGTAGACGGGAAGATTGACTTCACGAGGGACCTCCTGTTGTTTGTTGGTTGAGCAGACACGTCGAGCGAGCCCCTTGGGGCACACCTCTACGGACCGCTTACTTGTCTGACTGGGTTGGCGGCAGTATAGGCCCCTAACTCCCCGGCGACTGACGCTTGGAACCCTTGAAGAAACTCCTTGACTTCGACTCGTACAGTTTGTAAGACTCGAACCGATGAACGCGGACAAGCTGCCGAGACTGAGCGGAACGGAATCCTTGATCCTGGATCTGTTGCGGAGCCGCGATATGTACGGGCTGGAGCTCGTAACAGCGTCGGAGGGAGCGCTCAAGCGCGGGACCGTGTACGTGACACTCGGGCGCATGGAGGAAAAGGGCTACGTCGAATCGTGGGCCGAGAAGAACCCCGCCCACTCCGGCTTGCCGCGACGCTTGTACCGCGCCACCGCGTTGGGGGCCCGCGTGCTCGACGCGTGGTCTCTCATGGCGGCGAGCCTGGCCTCGGTGCGCCGCCGTGCGTAGGCCAGGCGGCCTCTTGCTGAGTCTCGCCGACAATCTCGGGCTGACGCGCCTGCGCGAGACCGTCCTTTTGCCCGCGGTCGCGGACATGCAACACGAGTTCGGCGAGGCGAGATTGGGTGAGCAGCGTACGCGGGCGCTCTTGCGTGGTTACTGGGCGATCGTATCGGCTTGCGCCTTCTACGCGACGCAACTGCCCTGGCATCATCTTCGCGAGAACTGGGCAGGCCTTGAGGCGCCAGGTCCGCGGCTGCTGAGGAGCGCCGGACGCGTTGCTGCGCTCGTGCTTGTGCTCACCTCCGGCCTCGGCCTGGCCACATGGCCGAACGAGCGGGGCCTCGGATTCGGCCAGTTTGCCTTGCTCCTGCCGAGCCTGATTCTGTCGGCGGCCGCACTCGCCCTGGCAATGGGCGTGGGGTGGACGCTCGCGCGCGACCCTTCGCTGTCTCGTGCGGCGGTAGGCGTCGGGGTCCTGGGAGCCGGGCTCTCATTTACCTTCTTTGAGGTTGCGGTGACCCGCGCGAACCGTGAGTATCGGGTCGCGGCCTACCAGGCCCTGGTGGGGCCGGGCCAGGAACTGCGCCGCGGCAGCCGCGAGATGACGTTTCGCGAACTTGGAGAGGCGGCAACCTTCGCCGGCGTGTCGGCTTGTCCCAACCAGGGCGCGATGTCCGCATGCGGCGGGGGTCCGAGTCCCGCATTTCTCCGCAAAGAGTGGCACAACCGCTTGTCGATACCGGCCTTCGCCTTCTCTTTCGTGATCCTCGCCGCGGGTCTCTCACGCAGCCGACGGCGAGTCGTTGTGATACCGGGGCTCTTCTTCTCGTATTTCGCGGCATACGCCCTCATGAACTTCGGTGAAAAAATCGGCGTTCCGGGGGTCCTCGCTGCGTGGGCGCCGCATCTGGTGCCCCTGGGGCTGGCGGGAGCTCTTCACGTATTCACGCGGGAACGACCCGACGAACGCTCGCCCCCGCCCCAAGCGGCATCGGTCACCGTGACCTAGTTCGATCTCTCACTCGCCCCGCAGCGCGACGATCGCGTTCACTCTCGCCGCCCGCCGCGCGGGAATCCCGCCCGCCACCACACAGACGACGGACAGGCCAAGGGCGATTAGCGCGAACGTCAGGGGGTCGGTCGCGCTGACCCCGAACAGCAGCCCCGAAATGAGGCGGGTCAGCCCGAAGGAGCCGGCGAGACCGATGACAACGCCGGCGATCGCGAGTCTCGCTCCATCGCCCGCCACGAGGTTCACGATCTCGGATGGCCGCGCGCCCAGCGCCACGCGTATGCCCAGTTCATGGGTCTGTTGCGTGACACTGTAGGACATCACGCCATAGATGCCGATGACCGCCAGGGTGCCCGCCACGCCGGCAAAGATCAGGAGGAGGATGAGGTTGAACCGCTGGGGAGCGAGCGACCCCTGGACGATCTCTTCCATGGTCTGGACCTGGGTGACGGGCAGGGAAGGATCGATCGAGTGCACCTCCTTGCGAATGGCGGCCAGCAGACTGCGGGGTTCGAGACGGGTTCGAATTGCGAAGGTGCTGATCCGAAGCGCCTGCGGCCAGGTGTTCTGGGTCATGGGAACGTAGACCGCCGGGTCCACCTTGCCGACCAGACTCGTGAGGTGCACGTCGCCCACCACGCCCACGATGTCGCGGAACCGGGTCTCTTCCGCCCCGAGCTGTAGTCGTTTGCCGAGGGGGTCTTCGTTCGGAAAGAACCGCCGGGCCAGCTCCTCATTGATGATGACCGCGTCCGTCGAATCGACGCGGTCGCGGTCGGTAAAAACGCGCCCGCGGCGCAAGGGTATGCCCATGGTGCGGAAGTACTCCGGGCTGATGGTCCGGTAATCAGCCGACGGTTTACTGCCGACGGCCACCGGTTGCCCTTCGACGGAGAAGATGGCGGTGGCAAGCCCAACCAGGGGAACCCGGAAGACGCCGGCCGCGGACTCGACACCGGGAAGCGCCGCGAGCCTGGGGAGCGTCGTCTCGTAGAACTGAAGCTGCCGGGCTTGATCCGGATAGTTGGCCACGGGCAGGGGCACACTCAACGTGAGCACGTTCCGAGGCTCGAAACCGGGATGGCGGTCGGTCACGCGCTTGAAGCTCTTCACGAGCAGTCCAGCACCCACCAGCAACACCAGCGAGAGGGCGATCTCCGCCACCACCAGTCCGCGGAGCCATCGGCGATGATTCCCCGAGGCGGCCGCGCCCTTTCGGCCCTCCTTGAGCCGCTCATGGAGCCCGCTCGCCGAGAACTGCAGAGCGGGAAGCAGTCCGCATAACACTCCGGTGATGATGGATGCAGCCAGGGTAAAGCCCAATACCTGAAGGTTGATGCCGCTCTCATACAGCCGCGGCAGACTCGCGACGTTCATCGCCCTGACCCATCTGAGTCCCGTCCACGCGAGCGCTGTTCCCAGGGCGCCGCCGAAAAGACTCAGGATCACGCTCTCCGTCAGCATCTGGCGGGCGATCCTCCAACGGCTCGCGCCCAGGACCGCTCGGATGGCTGCTTCCGTGCCGAGTCCGGAAGCCCGCGCCAGCATCAGGTTGGCGACGTTGGCGCAGGCGATCAGCAACACCAGCGCCACCGCGCCCGCGAGGATCATCAGAGCCTGGCGGACGTTGCCCACCAGTTGCTCCTGCAACGGAACCAGACCGATCCCGAGGTTGGTGTTGTCAGCGGGGTGCTGTTGCTCCAGACGCCGCGCGACCAGGTCCATGTCGCTCTGCGCCTCGCCGAGCGAGATCCCCGCTTTGAGCCTTCCCACCAGACGCAGGTTCGCGAAGTTGCGCAGGTTCTGGCTCGGCGACACCAGATAGGGAATCCAGACCTCGGCGCCGGTCTGCGGCATGATCAGCCCGGGATATCTGATGTGCCGGGGCAGGATGCCGATCACGGTGTGGGGCTTGTTGTCGAGGATGAGCGTCTGTCCGATCACCTTC
This sequence comes from uncultured Acidobacteriota bacterium, assembly GCA_964494295.1. Lineage (GTDB taxonomy): Bacteria > Acidobacteriota > Vicinamibacteria > Fen-336 > JAGNNV01 > JAGNNV01. Next base: position 2,542 of record CAZBTT010000160.1, on the reverse strand, counting down.
GGATCTCCCCCGAAGAGCCGCTGCCACAGGCCAAAGCCGAGGAGCGCGGTGGCGCCCGCGTCCGGACGTCCTTCCTCGGGAAGGAAATCGCGGCCGTGTTCAGGAGTGACGCCGAGGGTGGCGAGGATGTTGACCGTGACCTTGACGCCGTTGACGCGTTCCGGCTCGCCCCTCCCGGTCAGACTGAGCGACTCGGCGCGGATCGCGGCGAGGTTTTCGAAAGCCCGTCCCTGCTCCCTCCAGTCCGTGTAGTTCAGGAACGAGACGGGCTGGTTCGTCAGGTCCCGCACCTGGCTCTTCGCCGAAACCGCGACCAGCCGCTCCGGCTCCTTGTAGGGAAGCGGGGAGAGAAGCACGGCATTCACCACGCTGAAGATGGCGGTGTTGGCCCCGATCCCCAGGGCCAGCGTGACCACAACCACCAGGGCGAAGCCTGAACGGCGCGCCAGGGAACGAATCGCGAGTCGCAGATCCTTGAGCATGGCGGGATCATAGGGACCGGCCATACATGAAACCAACGCATTGTTTGCATCATGTTGATGAAGTATGTTCATGGCATGCTCGAAACCCGACATCTGAAGCTCGTGGTCGCCGTCTCGGAAGAGAGAAGCGTGACGCGGGCAGGCGAACGGCTGCACCTGACGCAGTCTGCGCTCAGCCATCAGCTGCGCGACATCGAAGAGCGCCTGGGAACTCCCCTGTTTCACCGGATCAGCAGGCGGATGCATCTCACCCAGGCCGGAGAGCGGCTGCTTCGATCCGCCGAGAAGATCCTGGAGGAACTTGCGCGGGCCGAAGACGACATCGCGCAGTTCGCCAAGGGCGACCACGGCAGCCTTCGAATCAGCACCGAGTGTTACACCTGCTACCACTGGCTGCCGGAGATGCTGCAGGTCTTCAACCGGTCGTTTCCCAACGTCGAGGTGAAGATCCTGCTCGAGGCCACCCACCGACCGATCCCCGCGCTCCTCGATGGCCGGCTGGATGTCGCGATTGTCACCGGCATGGTTCGCGACAAACGCGTGATCCAGAAGCCGCTCTTCCGAGACGAAGTGGTCGTGGTCATGGCCCCCGGGCATCCCCTCGCCGCGCGGCCTTTCGTCGCTCCGAAGGACTTTGCCGACCAGACCCTGCTGGCCTATGTGCCGGCGGCCGAGAGCACGCTGGTCAACAGGATCCTGGCGCCCGCGGGGGTCAAGCCCGCGCGCTACAGCGAGGTGCAGCTCACCGAGGCGATGATCGAGATGGTCAAGGCGGGCCTCGGAATCAGCGCCCTGGCCCGCTGGGCGGTTTCAAAGCAGATCGAGTCCGGAAGCCTTTTGGCGCGACCTCTCACCCGAACGGGCTTCCATCGCCAGTGGAGCGCGGCGATGCTCAAGACCGCCGTAACTCCCGAGTATGTGACGGCGTTTATCGATCTGTTGGCGAGACGCTCCCTGCCGGTGGCGGGGCCGCGCAAGACCCGAGCGGCCGCGTGAAGCTCCCTTTCTCCGTCCTTGATCTCTCCCCCATTGTCGAAGGCGGAACGGCGGCGCAGGCGTTCGCCAACACTCTCGATCTGGCGCAGCACGCCGAGCGGTGGGGCTACACCCGGTTCTGGCTGGCCGAACATCACAACATGCCGGGCATCGCGAGCGCAGCCACGGCGGTTCTGATCGGGCACGTCGGCCACGGCACGACGCGCATTCGGATCGGCGCGGGCGGCATCATGCTGCCCAACTGGTCGCCCCTGCAGGTGGTCGAACAGTTCGGCACCCTGGCCTCACTGTTCCCCGGCCGTGTCGATCTGGGACTGGGCCGAGCGCCGGGGACAGACCGCGCGGCGGCGCGAGCGCTCCGCCGCACCCTCAACGCCGATCCCGACGCCTTTCCGAGCGACGTGGTCGAGGTGATGGAGCTTCTCCGCGAGGCCCGCCCCGATCAACTGGTTCAAGCGGTGCCGGGCGCCGGTGTCGATGTGCCGATCTGGATTCTCGGCTCCAGCACCTTCGGCGCTCAGGTCGCGGCTGAATTCGGATTGCCCTTCTCCTTCGCATCGCACTTCGCGCCGGCGCTTCTCTTCGAGGCGCTGAGCTTGTATCGCTCGAGCTTCAAACCGTCGAACCGCCTGGCCAGGCCGTATGTGATGCTGGGCGTGAATGTGGTGGCCGCCGAGACGGACGAAGAGGCGCGTTTTCTGGCCTCGTCCGGCCGTCAGTCCTTCGCCAGTCTCCGGGCGGGTCGCCCCACTCAGTTGCCGCCGCCCTCGAACGAATGGGAGCCCGACCGAACGGAGCCCGCGGATCCCGTGCAAAGACCGCGTGTCTCGTTCGTGGGTTCAGCGGACACGGTCGCTCGGGAGATGCGCGAGTTCGTCGATCGCACGAGCGCCGATGAGCTGATCGTGGTGTCCCACATCCATGACCACGCCGCGCGCCTGCGCTCGTACGAGATCACGGCCGGGGTCATGAAGGGCTGACCGCGATCGCCACAATCTCCTCGTCGTTGCGGACGACGACCATTCCGGAAGCGAAGATCGGCGGCGCTTCGTCCTGGGCGCCCC
>CAZBTT010000159.1:0-9352 GCA_964494295.1 uncultured Acidobacteriota bacterium | reverse complement strand
GGTGCGGGACTTCCAGTCGGTGATCGGCCGCGAAACCCGCGCCCAGTGCCTCGACCTTCTGGGCCGGCTCCCGGATGTCGTGGTGGCGTGCGTGGGCGGCGGGTCGAACGCGATCGGCATGTTCCATCCTCTGCTCGATGATCCCATCACACTGGTCGGCGTGGAGGCTTCCGGTGACGGTCTCGACACCGCGCGGCACGCAGCCACGCTGAGCAAGGGTCGCCCCGGCGTTCTGCATGGAGCGCGCACGATCCTGCTCCAGGACGAGGACGGCCAGATCCAGGAGGCGCACAGCATCTCCGCGGGACTCGATTACCCGGGGGTCGGGCCCGAGCACGCCCATCTGCGTGACACCGGCCGCGTCCGTTATGAGAGCGTCACCGACGCCGAAGCGCTCGCCGCGTTTCGGCTGCTCGCACGGCTCGAAGGGATCGTGCCGGCTCTCGAGTCGGCCCATGCGGTGGCCGAGGCGTTGAAGGTCGCCGGATCGCTCGCTGCTGAGCGCGTGATCGTCGTGAATCTCTCAGGTCGCGGTGACAAGGATCTCGATCACGTCATGGCGATGACGCGCGAAACGGAAGCAGGCAAGTGACCCTCTCCCGGATGTTCGAGACGACCAGGGCGAGGCGCGAGATCGCTCTCATTCCGTACGTCACCGCGGGCTATCCCTCGCTCGAGGCCTCGCTCGATTTCATCGCTCAGGCCGGCCATGCGGGTGCGGACGCGATCGAGATCGGCTTTCCCTTTTCCGATCCCACCGCCGATGGCCCGACGATCCAGTTCGCGTCGCATCAGGCTCTCGAAGGAGGCTTCAAGACACGCGCGTTTCTCGAAGCACTTGGAGCAGCAGCCCACTCCTGTCCGCTCATCCTGATGACTTACGTGAATCCTCTTCTCTCGCTCGGGCCGGCTGCGTTTCCGACTCTGGCGAAGGCAGGTTTCTGCGCCGCGGTCATCCCGGACCTGGCGGAAGACGAGGCCTTGTCGATGTCCGAAGTGGCGGCGGCAGTCGGGATCGATCTCGTGCTGCTCGTCGCGCCGACCAGCTCCGACGAGCGGCTGCGCCTTATCGGCTCCCGGTCTCGCGGTTTCGTCTACGCGGTTTCGGTCGTGGGCACAACGGGCGCGCGTCGCGACGCCGACCCCGCGCTTCCGGAGTTTCTCGGCCGGATCCGGGCGCACACCCCGCTGCCCGTGGTCGCAGGCTTTGGCCTCTCTCATCCCTCTCACGTTGAGGCCATCACCGATCACGCCGACGGCGCCATCGTGGGCAGCCGCCTCGTGGACGCCATTCGCCAGGGCGAAGACTTCGCCGCACTCATTCGTTCATTCAAACAAGCCACCCGGAGAACTTGATGTTGATTCTGATGAAGCCCGCCACCACCGACGACGCAGTCGCCCGCGTCTGCGCCGCCGTCGTCGAACTCGGCCTCGTGCCACACCCGATTCCAGGCGCTACCCGTGTCGCCATCGGCGTCACCGGGAACACGGGTCCGGTCGACGAGACGCCGATTCGCGGCCTGCCGGGCGTGGTCGACGTCATCCGCGTCACCAAGCCCTACAAACTCACGAGCCGCGAGATGAAGCCCGACGACACCGTGGTGGTGGTGGGCGGCATCCGGATCGGTGAGCAGCGTCCCGTGGTGATCGCCGGGCCGTGTTCGGTGGAGACCCGTGAGCAGACGATCGAGACCGCGCGGCGGGTGAAAGCCCTTGGCGCGCATCTCCTCCGCGGCGGCGCCTACAAACCGCGAACTTCTCCATACGCCTTTCAGGGCCTCGGCGAGAAGGGTCTCGAAATCCTGGCCGAGGCCCGCGATATCACCGGCCTGCCTCTCGTCACCGAGGTGATCGGTGTCGAAGTCTTCGAGGCGGTCGAGGCCGTGACCGACATCCTTCAGATCGGCGCGCGGAATATGCAGAACTACCCGCTGCTCAGACGCGCGGGCAAGAGCCGCAAACCGGTTCTGCTGAAGCGGGGCCAGTCCGCGACCCTGGAGGAGTTCCTTCTCGCCGCCGAGTACCTGCTCGCGGAAGGGAATCGGAACGTGATCCTGTGCGAGCGGGGCATCCGCACGTTCTCCGATCACTCGCGGTACACGCTCGACATCAACATCGTGCCGGAACTCAAGAGTCTTACTCACCTGCCGGTCCTGGTCGACCCTTCGCACGCGTCGGGAAAACGCGAGATGGTGGTGCCCCTCGCGCGGGCCGCGTTCGCCGCGGGCGCCGATGGCGTGATCGTCGAGGTGCATCCGTATCCCGACAAGGCTCTCTCCGACGGCCGACAGTCGCTGAACCTCAAGCTCTTCGCTGACATGATGCGGGGCCTCGAACGCTACGTGCCCGAAGCCGAGCCCGAGCCGGCGCTGGTGGCATGAACGCGGCCCATCTGCGTCTCGAAGCCGCGTCGAACGCGCTCGAGAGTTTTGTGCGCCTCTACGCGGGCGAGCCGTACGCCTTCCTCTGCGAATCGCTGGGGGAAGCGGGCCGCAATCGTTTCTCCTTCTTCGGGGGGCGGCCCGGTCTCATCCATCGCAGTTCTCCCACCGGGATCACGGTCGAACACACTGCGACGGGCGAAACGCTTCCCGACGGGCGGGAGTTCCTGGAGTCGCTTCGCGCGGTCCTGGCCCAGACCGAAGCGCTTCCCGACATACCTCCCTTTTCGTCCGGGGTCGTCGGATACATCGGCTACGACGTGGTTCGCCGGTTCGAGCGTCTGCCCGCGTCTCCTCCGGATCCGGTCGGCGTGCCCGACAGCGTCTTCCTGGTCCCGTCCGAGATCGTCGTCGTTGACCACGCGCTCGGTCTCACCGACATCGTGGTGCATGGGGAGGGCGGGCACTCACGCGCCACCGCCATACGAGCGCAGCTTTGCGGACTGGATGTCGTGACATCGCCAGCGGCCTGCGTTGGAGCGAGCGGGAGTGTCCCGCTCCACTCGCGCACGTCACCACCCGCGTTCATGGCGGGTGTCGAAACGATGCTCGAGCACATCCGCGCGGGCGACATTTTCCAAAGCGTGCTCTCTCAGAGGTTCGAAGCGGATTTCGATCGCGATCCCCTGGACCTGTACCGCGTCCTTCGCGAGACCAATCCCTCGCCCTACATGTACTTCCTCAAGCTAGGTCCTGAGCACGCGGTCCTCGGCTCGTCGCCCGAGGTCCTGGTGAGTCTCGAAGGCCGACGCGCGATGACCCGGCCGCTGGCGGGAACGCGGCCGCGCGGCTCATCACCACAGACCGACGACGCAAATGCGCGCGATCTGCTCGAAGACGCCAAGGAACTCGCCGAGCATGTGATGCTGGTGGACCTGGCGAGGAACGATCTGGGGCGGGTGTGCGAGTACGGCTCGGTGAACGTGACCCGGCAGTTCGACATCGAGCGTCACGCGCGAGTGATGCACATCGTGTCGGAAGTTCTTGGCGACCTGCGGGCAGAACACGACGCCCTCGATCTCCTTCGCGCCACGTTCCCGGCCGGCACGGTCACGGGCGCGCCCAAGATCCGCGCCATGGAAATCATCGACGCGCTGGAGCCGGTGCGCCGCGGTCTCTACGGAGGCGCGATCGGCTACATCGATCCCGCAGGCCGCCTGGACTTGTGCCTGGCCATCCGAACGATCGTGGTTCATCGCGGCCGCGCGCTCCTGCAGGCCGGCGCCGGTGTCGTCGCCGATTCCGATCCGTCCCGCGAGTACGAGGAGACCCGCCACAAGGCCTCGGCCCTCGTGCGCGCGCTTGAACAATGTCGCCATTCGGCGCTGGAGCCGGCTTCATGATCGTGGTCGTGGATAACTATGACTCCTTCGTCTACAACCTCGTCCAGGCGCTTGGTTCGCTGGGCGAGACGATTCGTGTCTTCCGTAATGATGCGATCGACGTTGCCGACCTCAAGGCGCTTCGTCCTGATGGGCTGGTGCTCTCTCCCGGACCCGGACGGCCTGAGAACGCGGGGATTACCATCGACGCGATCCGCGAACTCTCAACGACGGTCCCGACCCTGGGCGTCTGTCTCGGGCATCAGGCGATCGCGACGGTCTTCGGGGGCCGCGTGGTGAGGGCGCGTGAACCGCGACACGGGAAAGCGTCTGCGGTCGAACACGACGGTCGTGGCCTCTTCGAGGGATTGTCCTCGCGGTTTGAGGCCGGCCGCTATCACTCCCTCGTGGCCGACCGGGCGACACTGCCCTCCGAACTGCGCGTGAACGCGTGGACACACGACGGCACGATCATGGGCCTATGTCATGAGAATCGCCCCCTGCATGGGGTTCAGTTCCATCCCGAGTCGGTTCTCACGCCCGAGGGTTCGCGGCTGCTTCAGAATTTCCTCCGCCTCGCCCGAAGGCGATCTTCGCTCTAAGCTCGGGCGTCTATGCTGGCCAAGGCCTCCCGTTCGCGCGAGTGGATGTTCCGACTCGTCCTCATGGGCCTTTCGTTTCTGGTCGTTGTGAGCCTGCTCGAGATCACGGCCCGGATCCTGCGTTCCCAGCAGCAGGGTGGCAAGGAAGGGCGCGAAGACGCCCTCTATAAGGAGTACGACCCCGCGCTTGGCTGGCGGAAGAAGAAGAACGCCACTGCGGTGTACAAACGTCGCGAGTACACGGTTGAGGTCAAGATCAATTCGCAGGGGCTGCGGGATCCCGAACGTCCGGTCGAGCCTTCACCTGGAACGTTCCGGGTCCTCGCCCTCGGCGACTCCTTCATCGAAGGGTACACCGTCGATCTCCCGCAGACCATCACCCAGCGCCTGGAGGGACGGCTCAACGCCGCGGGGTGCCGCGCCGAGGTGATCAACGGGGGAACCTCGGCCTACAGCACGGACCAGGAGTACCTCTTCTACAAGACGGACGGCGCGCGCTACCGGCCTTCTCTCGTCCTGCTCTTCGTCTTCTGGAACGACATCATCTACACCGACCGCCAGGATTACTTCGGCACGCCCAAGCCCGCGTTTGAAATGGGAGGCGGGGAACTGCGCCTTCATCGATATCCGGTCAAGGAAAAGCCCCCCGCTTCGCCCGCGGCGGCAACCGAGGCCGAGAACGAAGCGGCCGGGGGCTCCGCGTTTCTCGAGATGGTTCGAGAAAGACTCTGGGTGGGGGCGCCCGATGCGCACGATGCCCTGGCGCGTTTCGGCCTATGGAATCCCATCCCGAGGGCGACGCCGCGCCTCGAGATGCTCGTCTACGATCGACGGAACCTGGCGCCGATCGAAGACGCGTGGGAGAAGGTGGGCGCGATCGTGAGCGCGCTCAAGAACGATGTCGAAGCCCACGGCTCGCGTCTCGCCCTCGTCCATGTTCCCGGGCGCATGGAGATCCAGCCGTCCTCCTGGCGGGCCACGCAAAAACTTTACCGACTCTCCGGGGACGCGTGGGACCTGAACAAGGTCAAGGGCCGGGTTCAGGCCATCGGCGCCTCGATCGGCGCGCCGGTCATCGACCTCGTGCCCGCTCTCGTCGCCGCCGAGTCTCCCCTGCGCTCCACCTACTTCACGTTCGACGGGCACTGGAACGCGCGCGGTCACGACGTGGCCGCGGGCGCGGTCTTCGACGGGATGAAACAAACCGCTCTATTGCCGAAGGGCTGCGGCGGTGGGTTGCCCGAACTCGCGTCCTCCGCGTCGGTCTGGAATCCCGCGGACGAAGCGTCGGCGCATTCAATTCGTTGACCGGCCAGATCATTTACCGACCGGTCGGCTCGCTGACCCCTCTCCGAGTGTAGCCTCGCGCTCAGGAAACGCGCCCCCGTCGTGGCCGCGCATTTGGAGGCCTCATGAAGATCCCGAGCACACTGGTCGCAGGTTCCGTATTCCTGCTCGCCTTCTCACTTTCCACACCGGCGCCTGGTCAGGAGACGAAAAAGCCCCTGACCTTCGGAACCGAAGTGAACCTCGTCGCCGTGCCGGTGTTCGTCACCGACAAGGACGGGAAGACCGTGGCCGGCCTCACCGCCCAGGACTTCGAGGTCGAAGATGGCGGGAAGATGACGCCGGTCGAGGGCTTCCTCGCCGTCGCCGGCGACGGTGACCTCGGGATGCCGGTCGACAGCGTGTCGAACCTGACCCAGCTCACTTCGAGACGTCAGTTCGTCCTTCTCTTCGACCTCGCTCTTACCCGCGCCGTAGCGATCGAGCGCGCCCGCGTCGCGGCCCGGAAGTTCATCGAGAACGAGGTGCGTCCGCGAGACCTCGTGTCCGTGGTGGCCTCGACGCCGCAGGGGATGAAGATCCTGCTCGGTCTGACTCCGGATCGCGTGCAGATGGTCCAGGCGATCAACGCGGTGGGGCGCGGGGATGTGGGACGCAACCGCGATCCGCTCGGGATCATCTTCGATACGGGCGTCGACGCCACGATGAGCCTCTCGGCGGACCCCGAATCGAACCAGACGATCGCGGCGGAGGAAGCACGGGAGAAGGCCTTCATGATGATGCGTCAGCAGCGTCAGGTCTACGCGCAGAAGATCACCGAGTTTCTGGGCGGGTTCCAGGCGCTTGCCCGTCAACTCGACGCTATTCGCGGCCGCAAGAACATCATCCTGTTCTCGGAAGGGTTCGACACGTCGATCGTCTCCGGAACCATCGGGAACGAGAGAGCCAACACCTCGAACTCGGTCACCACCGGGGCGTTGTGGGAGGTGGACGGCGATGCCTACTTCGGTTCGGCGACCGGTCAGAGCGCCATGAGCAACATGTTCGCGACCATGCGGGGTTCGGACGTGGTCGTCCACACCGTCGATCTGGGGAGCGCCGGAACGGACACCATGAACCTGAGTTCGCAGGAGGGCTCGCCCTTCTCCGCGTCGAGCATCGACTCTCTGGCCACCTTCGCGTCGAACACCGGGGGGAGATTCATGAAGGGTGTGTCCGACGTGGGTTCGGCGCTCTCCGACATATCGACCGCCACCAAGGACTACTACGTCCTCGCCTTCTCGCCCACTTCATCCGAGGTCGGGAAGCTCCGGAAACTGAAGATCAAGGTGAAGAAGCCCGGGCTACGCGTGAACCACCGCCCCGCCTACCTCGTGCCCGATCCGAAGAAGCCCGATGTGTCCCGCCAGGCGCTCCAGGCCTCGGAGATGATCGCCAAAGGAATGACGGGCGGACCGATCCTTCTCTCCGCCTACGCTCTGCCCTACCGGTCGCCGCAGGCCGGCATCGGCCTGCCCGTGGTCATTCAAATTCCGCCGGAGGCCTTCGCCGACGCCTTGAAGCGCAAGCAGATCAATCTCGAACTCTTCGGCTACCTCGTCGACGACAAGGGCACGGTCCGCGACTTCTTCAAGACCACGCCGAGCCTCGACCCCGTGGCCCTGGGCGCCAAGATCAAAGCGAACGGCCTGCAGATCCTCACCACCTTCGCGGCGGGAGCCGGCAACTTCGAGATTCGCCTGCTGGTCCGCGACACCGAATCGCCGAAGTTCGGGGCGCTGCGCATTCCGGTTTCGATTCCCGCGTTCCCCGCGACCCTGTTCGTGTCCTCTCCGATGGTGACCGACGACCCGTTCGGGCGGGTGGCCCTGCCCACGGTGACGGAGCGCCGTCCGGGCCGCGAGATTCCTTTCCGGATCGGCGACCGGCCGTTCACGGTGGAGGCGGCCCCGGTGCTCAAGAGGGGCGCGGCCCGCGAGATCTGCGTCTTTAAGACGCCGCCTACTGGGGAAGCGAAGGAACTGAAGGTGGTTCTGATCGGCGCGGATGGGACCGAAAAGGCGCAACCGTTCGAGAGCCTCACCGTGGGCCGCGATACCGATGGCTTTGACCGCGTGGTCTTCACGATCTCCGCGAAGGACGTCGAGGCGGGCGAATACGGGCTGCGCGTGAACATCGGACCCACGGCATCGACGGTGTCCCGCCTGCGCGTTCAGTAACGGTCGCTTGGAAAGGTGCGGCCGGCTTATCCGAGCCGGAGTGAGCGGATGTGCTCCCTCAAGGCGGGGCCGAGATCATCGCGCTTGAGGGCCAGGTCGACGGTCGCTTTCAGAAAGCCGAGTTTCTGGCCGGCGTCGTAGCGTGTGCCAAGGAACTCATAGCCCATGAGCCGGCGACGCGCGCTCAAGGCCCGCAGACCGTTGGTGAGCTGAATCTCGCCGCTCTTGTCGTGCGCGGTTTTCGCGAGGTCGTCGAAGATGTCCGGAGTGAGAACGTAACGTCCCATGATCGCCAGATCCGACGGCGCATCCTTCTGCTTCGGCTTTTCCACGAGTTCCTTGAGCAGGTGGAGGCGGGGATTTCCGGAGTCGCGCTCCCCGCGGATCACACCGTAGGCGGAGATGTCGGCAAGCGCCACTTTGAGCAAGGCGATCACGGGATCGCCGCTCTGTTCGAAGATGTCCAACATCTGACGAAGCGCGGGCTTTTCCGGGGAGTCGATCAGGTCGTCGGGCAGAATCACCGCAAACGGTTCGTGGCCCACGAGGTCGCGCGCGGCGAGCACTGCGTGGCCGAGGCCCAGGGGCTGCTTCTGGCGGATGTAGGAAACCGAGGCCAGATCCGAGACCTTCCGCGCCTCTTTGACGAGATCGAGTTTTCCCCGCTCGCGCAGGGTCGTCTCGAGCTCGTAGGAGATGTCGAAATGATCCTCCATCGAAGACTTCGAGCGGCCGGTCACAATGATGATGTGTTCGATCCCCGAGGCCACCGCCTCTTCGACCGCGTACTGGATGATGGGCTTGTCCACCACGCACAACATTTCCTTCGGCATCGCCTTGGTGGCGGGGAGGAAACGCGTGCCGAGTCCAGCGGCCGGAATGACGACTTTTCGAACCTTGGGGCTCATGAGGGGAAAATAGCATCGCTCCATCTCAAACGCGTCAGGGTGACGCTGACGCTTCAGGAGCAAAAAACTGGAAGGAACAACGTGCTCGAACTTCGCTACGTGGCCGACAACAAGGAAGTGATCCTGACCTCGATCCGGGATCGAGGCGACGATCCTGCGAAGGTTTTTGCCGACGCGGATCCCTGGGATCTTGACGGCAGACGCCGCCAGATCATCCAGAAGGTGGAGAGCCTCAAGCACCGCCAGCGCCTTGCCGGGGAAGAGATTGCGCGCAAGGGAAAGGCGAAGGAGGACGCCACCGCTCTCAAGGCGGAGATGAAGACGGTCTCGGATGACATCAAGTCCATGGATGCCGACCTCGCGGCGATCGAGTCGAAGCTCAACGATCTGATGCTGTTTCTGCCCAACATCCCGGACGCAAGCGTGCCCCGGGGCGATGCCACGGCGAATACCGTGGTTCGGAAGGTCGGGACTCCGAAGACCTACGACTTCGATCCGAAGCTGCACAATGATCTCGGTCCCGCTCTCGGGATCATCGATTTCGAACGCGCGGCGCGGATTTCGGGAGCGCGT
>CAZBTT010000158.1:0-9370 GCA_964494295.1 uncultured Acidobacteriota bacterium | reverse complement strand
TCGGCCAGCACGTGCACGCTGTGAACGGGCCAGCGTTCGTACATCGCGCGCAGGGTCACGTACTGGTTGCCCATGGTGTCAAACGAGGCGCGCATGGTCTTGTCCTTGTAGCCCCGGGTCACCCGGATGGTGTGATCGAGCTTGTCCTCCGAGTAGCCGACCTTGATGGCGCTCTTCGGGATCGCCGTGAACTTGGCGCTGACGTCCACCGTGCGCCGATCGATGCTCAGCGGCTCGGAGATCCCGCCGAGCTCCTCGGGCACCGCGTCCTCCCGGACGTATTCCTCAGCGTGGAACGGCCGCCGGAAGTCGTTGCGCCCGTTGAAACGGTACCGCGCGACCAACGTGATGTCTTTGAGCGGTCGCGAACTGATGTTCATGGTCGCGGTCGTGTAGTTGACGTCGAGGTCGGCCGTATCCCGGGGAAGGCTGCGGAGCGCCGGGAACGTGGCGTACACCGTTTCGTTCGCGATCACCGGGTTGGTCGTCCACCCGATCAGTTTCTCGTTCTGGCGGCTGCTCCCGGCGGAGAAGGTGGCGTTGGCAGTCGTCTTGCCCGGCAGCTTGATCATACCCACCCAGTTGAAGGTGTTCAGCGAGTTCGACGGCGGCATGGCCTGGAGGCCGTCGTTGGGTCCGTTGTTGTTGGTGTAGCCGCTCGGGTCGTAGCACGTGCCCGGAGCCTGGCCCGCGAGGCCAAACCTGCAGAAATCCGTGGCCCGCATCGGATTGTCCCAACGCAAGGTGGGGATCTTCTGATCGAATTTCGCGTGCTGGTAGTCGATCTTGAACATGCCCTGGTGGCTCGCCCACTCCATCCCGGCATTCAACTCGGTTTCACGGCGGTCGATGACAATCGGCATCTCGTGGAGGTTGCTGAACGCGAAGTTCCCTCCCCACGGCATGTTTCCCGTCTTCTCGTAGGTGAGGAAGCCGAGGGTGAAGTCAAGGTTGTCGGTGGCGGAGATTCGCGCGTTGCCCCCGAAGGTGTCGCGTCGGGACTGCAGGTCGAACTGCCTGGCGGTCGTGTTGTAGATCGACCCGGGGTTGAGCTGCCCGGCGTTCTGGGGCACGCCCACGACCTGCCCGGCCTCGATACGCGCGCGGAGCGTGGGATCGATCGAACAGTCCCCTGCCGTGCAGACAAACGGCGTCTTCGTGTAGTAGGCCCAGTTCGTCGGGGTCTGATCGAAGTACAGCGACAGCTTCAGTTTGCTGTTACTGAAGTTCAGCTTGTACCGCTGGTCGTTGTACCCGATGTTGGTCGCCCTGAGGTCGAGGACCCACTTCTCCGTCTCCTTGAAGTACAGGAGATTGGCGTTCACTCCGTCCCGCAGGTCGCGGTATCGCTGGTAGCGCGCCTCATCCCCGGTGGTGGAGGTGAAGCGCCCGCCGATGTCCAGGCTCCCGTTCGAGGGGGTCGGAGTCGGCTGTGGTTTGTCCTGCGCCCACCCGATCGTGGTGGAGGCAGCGAGGAGCGCCGCAGCGCTGAGGATCATTAGTTTGTTGCTCATTACCATTCTCCTCAACTAGCGAAGTAACGCCTTGCCCGAGGGGGCATTGGATCCATGGATGGACTGATGGCAACCCCCGCAAGCCCGGCCGACCATCTTGTCGCTGTTGGTCGAGTTGTTCAGGGTGAAGCCCTCGTACACCGTGGGAGGATGCCGGGACGTCACATGACAGCGCTGGCAGAGGAAGGGCTCTTTGGCCAACAGCATCCCGTAGTTGTTGGACCCGTGCGGATCGTGGCAGTTGCTGCAGCTCTCGGGGACCGGAAGGTGCTCCCAGAGCATCGGGCCGCGTTTCTCCGCGTGGCAGGAGACGCACGATTCGGTAACCGTGCCGCCGACCTTGAGCAGCTTCACGTTGGAGGCGCCATGGACGTTGTGGCAGGAGGCGCAGGTGAGCTTGCCCTCGCGCACCGCCATGTGGTGGAACTTGAGCTGCTTGTTCACGATGGCCCGGTGGCAGCCCGAACACAACTGCATTTCATCCACCGCCTTCAACTGCTTGTCGCCCTTCGGGGCGTGGACTGAGTGGCAGGTGGTGCAGCCCACGTTCCGCTGGTCGTGCGCGCTGCCGGCCCAGAGCGCATGCTCCGTCTTGTAGTGGCAACTCGAACAGACCGCGTTCTGGTCCTGGATCTTGAGCGACTTGAAGCCCTTGATTTTGGTCTGGTCGCCATCCGCGTCGGCGTGAGCCTTGCCCGGGCCGTGGCAGCCCTCGCAGCCGAGGTTGGCCTTCGTCTCGGCGTGGCAGGCCTGACAGCCTTTCGGCGACGTGGGCCCTCCGGCCCTGAAACTGCGCGAGTGTGGACCATTCTTGAGCACGGCCGCGCTGTCCTCGTGGCAGGCCAGGCACTTTTCCGTGCCCGCGTACTCGCCGTGGGGAGCCTGAACCGGGGGTTTGGCCGATTTCTCCGTCTGAGCCGCCGAGGACGTGCCTCCGGTGGCGAGCCACGCCAGGGTCAGAGCGACGGCTCCTCCCAGCGCCAGGGTCTTCCTAAGTGAATCCATCGCTTGCTCCTTCGGTGCCGTCGAGTACGCCTGTGGTTGTCGCCCGCTGTGCTGGGCTGAGTCAGGACCGACTAGACCTCCTCACCACGTTTCTCGGCAATGGTCCATTTGGCCCATGCCCTTTTTCGGCTGCGACGGCGCGGCCGGCGAAAGCCGGCGCTTCGACCATCGGTCGCGATCTGATGGTCTGCCGCCCTCCGTGACGCCGATCGACCGGCAGACCGCCACTTCACCACCACTGTGGTTGACATTTAGTTAGATGATGAGCTAAATATAGAACATGAGCAAAGTCTTCAAGGCGCTCGCCGATCCCACCAGACGCAGAGTTCTGGAACTTCTCCAGGAGCGCCCCATGGGCGCTGGGGAACTGGCGGATGAGTTCGATGTCGCCAAGCCGACGATGTCGGCCCATTTCGCGGTGCTGGTCGCCGCGGACCTGATCGAAGCGGAAAAGGTGGGCCGCTCGATCACCTATAGGCTCAAGATGTCGGTTCTCGAGGAGGCCCTGCTCGCCTTCGCTCAGACCGTGGGGCTCCAACTCAAAGTGAGCGAAGGGAAGCCGGCTCTCGCCAAGGCCCGGGCAAGAAGGCTGGCATCATGAACCCCTCTCAACAAGCGCGCCTCGCCATAGGACGTTCCCTCGTCTTCGCGGGCCTCCTTCTGCAAACTTCGATCATCGTCAAGTCGATGGGCCCAAGCGAACTCAGCCAAGAGATGAGCCAGCGATTCCTCGGGTTCTGGATGGGCTTGATGGTTGCGTATTTCGGAAATTCACTCCCGAAGGAACGGCCGTCGGTCGCATGTCGCAACTCGGCGGTGGGACAAAGCCTCCGTCGCTTCGCGGCGTGGAGTTTCACCATCGGGGGCCTGGGTTTCGCGCTCCTGTCCGCCTTCGCACCCTACGAGGACTCGAGGCCTCTCGCGGTCAGCTTCCTTGGCGCGTGCACGGTGCTGGTGGTGTTTCGACTGGTATCCGCCGGAGGGGGCGGCAAGCGGCCAGCATGGCCCCACAGATGGGGCTCCCGGTCATCTCACCCTTGCGGCTGAAAGTCCGGGTGGACCGGAAGCAGGTCACCGTCATGGATGTAAACTCGGACGAACGCTTTCGGCAAGGCCACGTTCCGGGAGCGCTTCATCTGAATGGGGCCGAGTACACGGAGGCCGACCTCCCCGCCGACAAGGACGCGGCGGTGGTTTTCTATTGCTCGAACGCGCTCTGCCGGAAGGCGCCGAACGCAGCGAAGCGCGCCAGGAAGATGGGATACACCGACGTCAAGGTCATGGCTTCAGGAATCAAAGGATGGGTGGCGACGCGCCTTCCTACGGAAGGCGGCAGCTAAACGCGGGAGGCGCCTCCAGACTCCGCCCCCGGCTCGGTCTCCCAAGGGAAGTCGCGGAAGCACCGGTCGGTGGTGACGAGGGGCGAGAGCAGGTCAATCGAGTCCCTCGGGAAGTAGATGTAGCGCAGTTCATCCCCGGACTCATAGAGAGTCTCGCCTTCCCCCAGGTGGACGAGTTCGATTCCCGGGAGCAGGCGCTTCTGGACGTCCGCCGGCAGGGCCGCGAGGAGGAGGTTTTCCAGGGGT
Source organism: uncultured Acidobacteriota bacterium (assembly GCA_964494295.1). GTDB lineage: Bacteria > Acidobacteriota > Vicinamibacteria > Fen-336 > JAGNNV01 > JAGNNV01. The sequence continues at coordinate 5,265 of CAZBTT010000158.1, read as the reverse complement.
CGGCGCGGCGCCGGGAAGCGAAGGTCAGGAGTCTGCTTCGCTCAGACGCGCAACGCTCCGCGGAACCCCCGGGCCGCGTAGTAAGACTGGGCGCCGTTGTGATAGGCGAACACGCGGCCATAGCGTCGATCGCCGAAGAGCGCGCCGCCGAGCGTCCTCACCTCGGGAGGTGTCCTTATCCAGCTCGACGTCTTGGTATCGAACTCACCGACTTGCTGAAGCTGCCGGTACTCTTCTTCCGTGAGCAATTCGATCCCCATCGAGGCGGCCATTTCGACCGCGCTGCTCTCCGGCTTGTGCTCCTTGCGGGCGTCGCGCGCCTCACGGTCGTAACAGACGCTCCGGCGGCCGGTCGGGCTCTCCGCGGAACAGTCGCAGAACGTGTACTGGCCACTCTTGCTCCTCGCGATCACGTCCGGCTCCCCGCCCGTCGCCTCCATTTCGTGCAGAGACCGAAGCGCGTCGGGATGGGCAAGGAGCCTGGTCTGGACGTCGGCCCAGGCCATTTCGCGATGGCGATGCATGTTCTGGTCGAAGCGAGCCTTCAGGGTGTGCAGGAGCTCTTCGCGTTCTTTGGCCTTCATCAGTTCCCCTTTGAGTTTGGGAGGATAGCGTTCGGCCCTCCTCGCGGTAAGGTATTCCGCCCAAAAAATCAGGGAGGAGAAGATGACCCGACGTGAGGCGCTCGATGATCCTGCGCGGTGGAAGATCACGGTCTTGCCGATGCCCAAGCGGATGCGGTTCGCGGGCGCTTTCGGCCTGTGCGGCGGCAGTGCCGTCGGTGAAGGCGAAAGCCGCGGCCCCGGCATGCCCCACTGGTGGCCGGGCGGACAGGCGGTGGCGATTACCCACCCGACGGAAAAGCGAGTGTCCGTGCGGATGGCGAGCGGTGACGTGATCCCCGGCTTCTGGAGCCGCGGCTCGGGCCGCGACGGCGCGGTCGGCTGGCGGTTGGTGGAAGGCGCGCTCGAGATGATCGACCTGCACCCTGAGAAGGGCTTTGAGAAGACGATAGCGATGGGCGGAGGAGGAGGAGGCTTCGCGGGCTGGGGTCAGCGTCAGACGAAGAAGGGCGAGCGATCGGTGGATGTCGCGCTCTTCTGGAGACCCGACGGGACGATGGTCGAATTACCTCCGGCCGAGCCGGGCGGCGAGGCGACGGCGTCCGCAACCGACGGCGCCTGGGTCGCGGGGAACGCCGGACTCTCGGGAGGCCGGCGCGCCGCATTGTGGCCGGCGGACGGTTCGCGCGTGATCGTGCTGGGTGAAGAGAGTTCGATGTCGGCGGCGTCGGGGGTGGCCGACGGCGAACAGGTGGGTGTGCGCTGGATGCGAAAAGGAAGCGCACCGGCGCTATGGCGGGGGACTGCGGAGTCGCTCGTCGACCTCACTCCAGTCGGTCACGAGACAGGCTACGCGAGCGGCTGCGCTCACGGTCATCAGGTCGGCTACGTCCAGGTGAAGGCCAACACCGCGGCCGGCCACGGCAGCATGGCCACCAGGGCGGCGCTCTGGCGCGGCGACGCTGAGTCGTTCGTGGACCTGCACGCCATGGCGCCCGCGCCGTGGAACGCCTCGACCGCCGTTGCGGTTGAGGTCCGCAACGGTCTGCTCCGCATCGTCGGCACCCTCACCCAGTTCGGCGCCACCGACGAGTTGACGCCGCGCGAGATCCAATACGTGATTGCCCGGAGGCCCGTGCTGTGGGAGACCCGAATCGACTGATCGCGGCTTTGTCCGCTCTGGCCGCGGACGCCGCGGCGCGTCCCCTGGCCCCGGTGAGCCTCACCGAGGCCGCGATGCGCGGCGACCGCGAGGCCGTTCGCGCCTTCCTCGACGCTGGCGCGGCGATCGAACAGCGCACGGTCGGCTTCGCCTCCCCGCTTGCGGCCGCAGCGAGCCACGGCCACCTCGAAGTGGTGGAACTGCTGGTCGCGCGTGGCGCAAGCCTCGACCCGGAGAGCTCGGCTTTTCCGCTCCTGGCGTTCCCGATCGCCAACCGCAAGCTCGACGTGGTCGACCGCCTGCTGAAGGCCGGCGCTCCCGTCGCCAAGTACCGCTCCCACTTCCGCCTCGCGGCGAAGAACGGGCAGTGGGACGTCGTCGACGCGATGCTTGGAGGCGGAGCCGACCCCCTCTGGCTGACCGACGCGGAGCGCGCACAACTCGACGCGTTCGTCGCCCGCGAGCAGCCGAGCAGCCCGGAGTACCGAGCCCGACTGCGCGAGGAACAGGCACGAAAGCTGGAGCAGGCGCGGGTCACGCCCGCAGCGCGCCCCCTTGCCGCAGCCGAACGCGACCGTCATGAGACCGACGCGATCGCCGAGATCGAGCGCGACCCGTCGCTCGCGAGGGCCGTCACCTCCACCGCGACGCCGGTGCTGGCGCTGGCGGTAAGCAGCGGAGCAAAGGAACTGGTCCGGCGGATGCTGGCCGCGGGCGCCGACCCGAATGCGGCAGGCGCGGGCGAGACACCGCTTTCGCGGGCGGCCTCGCGCAGTGACGTCGCGCTGATCACCGCGCTTCTCGACGCCGGCGCCGACCCGAACTTAGCGGGCCCCGGATCACCTCACCCCGTGGTCGCCGCCGCGCTCGCGGGCTCCCTGGCCTGCGTCGAGCTCCTGCTCGCGCGCGGCGCTCGGCCTCGCGCCCGCGACCTGAAGCTCGCCATCGAGCGAGCGGCCGGGCCGGACGAGAAACGCATCGTCACCGGTCTCAGGGCTGTGCAAAAACCTGTCGTCCGGCGCGACCCCTGAGGTTCGCCGACGTCCCTGAGGAACTCCGCGTGGAGGACACGGGACAGGCGTCCGCGAGCCACGGGGTCTTCGCCTCTATCATCCGCGTACCAAGCTGCCGAGTTTTCAAGAGGAACATCCATGGTCCTGTCCAAAGCCGAACTGATCGCGTCGTTGCAGACCGAAGTCCGCCTCATCCTTCATCTGGTGAGCAAGGCGGCTCCGGAGCATCTTGATTACCGGCCGAGCCCTTCCCAGCGAAGCACCCTGGAACTGATTCGCTATATCAGCATGATGGGGCCGACGATCCTTCGCTGGAGTCTCGCCAACACGAGCGATTTCGAGATCTGGACCAGGGCCGAGGCGGCCTCAAAGGAACGGACCTTCGAGCAGGCGAAGGACGCGATCGCGGCCCAGCACGCGGAGTATGCGGATCTGCTGGCGGAACTGACGGACGCCGACTTCCGCGCCGAGATCACCGACTTCGACGGCAACAAGACGTCGCGCGGCGCCTTCCTGACGAACCTCGTGCTCGGCGGATGCGCGGCCTATCGCATGCAGTTGTTCCTCTATCTCAAGGCCACCAGCGCCCCCGCGATCAACTCCGCGAACTTGTGGTCCGGCACGGACACGACAACGCAGGCGTAAGCCACGACGCAGCGATTCGGACTCTTCCCATCGCCCGAATCGCGGGAGCCGGATTGAGCTCTCGCAACACCCGTGCGCTACAGTCGTGTCTCACGGGCTCGTTTGGCACGATGGAGTGCACACCGATACTGCGATCGTGAGGTGTCACCATGCGACGTAATTCATGCCCCCGATGCGGACGAACCAACGTCGCGGGCAAATGCCCCGACTGCGGAAAGCCGCCGATGACCTCTCAGCTGAAGTGGGCCCTGCTTGCGCTTGTCGTCCTGATCGTTGCCGGTGTGCTCGCGATGCGCGGCGGCGACCCGATCGAAGCAGGCGTCAAGAAGCCGGCCGCGGCCGCACCGGCGCGCTAGAAGTCCGCAAGACGACGGGCGTTGGCGGCCGGCCTTCGGACCGCCCGGCCAGCGGACTGCCGCTACGGGCTGATTCCACGACCTGCCGGATCGCCTGGCTCGACGTTTGGGCATCCTGTTCCTCCTCGATGAGCGAGGAATGGGTCGCATTCGCCAGGATGTGGTGCAGGCTGTTGCTCGACAAAGCTGCCACCTCGCCCTGAAGGGGCAGCCAGCCCTCCTGGGCGTCCCGGGCCGCGGTGACCACAATCAGCGGGACATCACCGAGGCTCCGCACCTCGTTCGCCTGGGCAAGGGCGGTCGGCAACTGGGCGAACTCGTCGCGGAGACTGCGGGAACTGCGAGCCGAAGAGGAATAGGCGCGTCGGAGTTTTCGGGCTTCGGGCGGCAAGCTGCCCGCGTCTCCAAGAAACATCAGTCGAGCGACACCGATCCGGGCCAGCGGCGGGAACAATCCGGAGACGCGTCGGAACACCCGGTAGAACGTGGGGAACGTCGGCAGGCGCGTGAGAGCCTCCGCCGGTTGCGGAGGCGAGGGACAGCAGGGCCACTCCGGTAATCACGTGCTCTTGTGCTCCTCCGAAGGGCCCGAGAACAAGTACGGAGGCGGCGATGAAACCTGCGGCGAGCGACAGCGCGACGATGCGACCGATGGGTAGTTTCGTCATTTGGACCCGACGACCTGAATGAGGCTGGCGTGAATGCCAACAAGGGGAGTGTCGCAGTCGGGCGGCCGGTCAGGCTTGGACGGCTCGGCTCTTGTCCATGAACGAATCGGCTATTCGTTCACCTGAGGCTTGCCGCGGGGCGTCGCGCGCGCGCCGGGCAGGTCGAACGGCGAGGCGATCTGAGCGAACTCGCCGGACATCAACGCCGAAGGAGCCATACCCACCATCTGATAGAAGGTCCGGGTCAAGTGGGCGGCATCGGCAAAATCAGCGGCGTGCGCTGCCGCCGCGATGGTGCGCTCGGCCGCGATCGCGACCATGGCGCGCGTGAGCTTCCGCCACAGCATGTAACGGCTGAAGGGCAGTCCCATCTGCTGCTTGAACAGGTGCGCGAACCGGCTGGGGGAAAGAAACGCCATCTTTGCGGCGTTGCCCAGCGAGATGCGGAGATCGTCGGATTTCCGAATCGCGGTCAGCACGTCGGTCACCCGCGGGTCCAGCCGGCGTATCGGAGGCGCGCTCGGGCTCAGCTCCTGGACACAATGACGGATGAGGGTCTGAACGTCCATGCCCCCGAATGGCCGCTCGGAGAAGGCGCGTATCTCCCAGACGCACGACGCAAGGCGCGCCTCGGGCACAATGGTGATGTCGTGCCTGAGGGCGGTGCGCAGCCAGGCCCCCTCGCTCGACTCCGGATCGACGAACAGCATGGCGGCCGAAGCACCCCGGCAGTCGAAGGAGTGAACCATGTCGGGTTGGACGATGATCCCGCAGGCCTCCCGCCATTTCCCGTCCCGGCCGCAGACAACCATGCTTCCCTCGAGGGCGATCACGATCTGGATGGCATGGTGCGCGTGC